>NZ_JBQKJT010000028.1:0-25191 GCF_052117125.1 Candidatus Avoscillospira sp. LCP25S3_F1
TGTTAGCCTACGCCGGGGTCCCTACGGACCTCTGCTTTGCTATACCTTTCTTGAACTATCTCTTTTCACCACCACCATTCATTTTTGGGGTTGACTTTTAATAGTTAATCTCCCGTGGTCTATGCCCACGGGTCGGCGGCCTTTGGTGTGCGGACACCGGTGAGCAGATACTGCTCCCAGAGGAACCACTTCCCGTCGTTGCCCCGCTGACGGAGCTTGATCGGACGGGGAGCATCCGCACCGCCACAGGGGATGAACAACTTCATATAGCCCGGCTCCTCGCCGGAGACATGGTTGCTTTCAACCCGGATGGTATAGGGCTGCGTGGGCGTATAGTTGTTGTCCGGGGTGGCACCCACAAAATACGTAAAGGGCAGGTAGAACTTTCCATCACGGAAGCGGTCATTGAGGAACGAGATCTCCTGTCCGTTCAAAGGCCGCGGTCCCCGGAGCCAGTTCAGCATTGAAAGGCCGATTCTCTGCTCGGCGGCATAGGCGCACAGAGCCAGGACGGTCAGCGCCGCTGTCTGGAACGGCGTATCGAGAGCAGCCTCCGGAAGAGCCTGCATCTCGGCAAGACTTTCCGGAAGTGTTGGAAAGGTGAAAGATTCGCTCTTGTTTCCCATGGACGCGGCGGAAGCCATGACGGTATCCATGGCGGACTGCTTTAGTTTGTCAAAAATCCCCATACAGGTTCTCCTTTCATGCCAGTCAATGCCTTGTACTTCGTCTGTTCCCCTCAGCCATGGGCCAGAGACAGGTCCACGCAGCTTTCGTCTTCACCGAAGAAGGGCGGACACACGCCGGTTTCCCAGTCCTGTTCGATGTAAATATATTCGCCGGTGGGATCCATCCGCACCGGGAAACTGCCGCTGACGATGCCGCCCATGCCGTCGGTGAGCTCCATCTGAAGGCAGCCTGTCCGCATACGCCAGACGCCGGTATAGGCAAGGGTTTGCTCCTGTCCCTCCTCCGGCTGGCGGTAGAGGTACACGATGCCTTCGTACGCCGGATCATTACTGTCCCCCCAGCTGAGCTCCAGGTACCAGCCCTGGCAGACCCAGTTGGTGTAGGCCAGCTGCCAGACCGTGGGCGGATCCCACCAGACGTCCGCCGGAGCCTCCCGGTCTTGGGGATCCTCCAGCCCGGTCACATACCTCCAACCCCCAAAATCCAGCAGGAGAGGGGTATCCGGAGCGCCGGGTATGGAGGGCCAGCCGTATTCGTCCAGATTCGGGAACCAGCCGCAGTACGGGATGCTGTCCGCCTCCAGAGTGATCCGGCCATCCGGCAGGCCGTGATCGGGATCCGGATTGGTAAAGAGCAGCACAGGCTTGGCGCATCTTGCCCGGTAGAGCACGGCATCCGTCACCTCGCCGACTTCATATTCAGAAGCCACCCATGCCACATGGTCTACGGTCAGCACGGTGCCCTCATCCCGAGGGACAATGCAGTATAACTCACCGTAGCCCGGGCCGAGGATGCGCTCCGCCGGGATCTCCAGCAAAAACGGTGCTTCCTCCACCAGCCCGGGGCAATTCTCCCGCATCCAGTCCGGCAGCGGTGTGGGATCCCCCTGCTCCCGGTATCCCAGATAGGCCACCGCGCCGGAAAAGCCATCGTCCCACGCCATGATTTCATAGAGCAGCGTCAGGGATTCCTGCGCCGGTTCGGGATCGGCTGCCGGCGCGGGCACATCCTCCGGGTCGGCCTGACCGCCGGAAGGCGTATCCGCCGCACCGTCCGGGCCCGGGTCGCCGGAGGAGGCATCCGTGATCTCACGGTCTTCGCCGGGCACGGTCTTGCCGGCGGAAAAAAGCTCCTCCAAACCGGTGGATTCCATTTCCAGGGATGGCGGCTCGTCCGCGCCGCAGGCGGCCAGACCCAGCGTCATGGCCACGCCGAGCAGCGCCGGGAGGAATCGGTGCAGAACGACACGCTTCATCGCACGGCCCTCCCTCAGAACGATCCGCTGCGGCCGCTGCCGCCGCCGCCGCTTTCGCTTCTGGAGCTGCCGCCGGAGCCGCTCTTTTCGATTTTGCTGCGCGACACAGTCGTGCGGTCATACAGGTCCTGTTCCAGGGTCAGGCACAGTCCCTTTTCGGTGACGTAGGCGTTGGCCTCCTGTTTGCGCTTCACCGACTTCATGCCCCGCAGGAGAAAGAGGCAGACGAGCCCCGCTCCCAGGCAGCCAGCCCCCGCCGCCATCACGAAGCGCCCCCAGTAGGATTGGCGCACCGGGTCGCCCGCTTCGGCCCGGGTCAGGAATTCGTCGCATGCGTCCAGGTAGTGTGAGATGCCGCCGTACCAGTCGTCATACTCGAAAAATCCGAGAAACCGCTTCTCCAGCTCCTCCTGGCCGTATGTATTGAAGACATATTCTGCGTACTCTCCGTAGACGAACATGGCGTATTTCCGGTTGTCCGTGCTCAAAAGCACGACAATGCCGTCCCGGCCGTCGCCGAAGCCCAGCTGTCCTTCGTGGTAGAGCTGGTAGGTCACTTTATACACGTCGTCTCCGTAGTCCGTATAGTCGTCGATCAGCACAAAATAGACGCCACAGTGCTGACCGTTGGTAATATCCCTGGCCCGGGCCTCCAGTTCTTCCCACTCCTCATAGGGGAGCAGGTCGCCGAAATCGAAGATATACTCCATGGGGACGCTTTCCGGCTCCGCGGGCTCCGGTTCTGCCGGCATTTCTGGCGTCTCGGGAACTTCTGCTGTTTCAGGTACCTCCGGCGTTTCCGGTTCTTCCGGCATCTCCGGAGTTTCCGGCTCCGCCGCCGCTTCCGGCGGGCAGTTGGCGAGGATGTACTCCTCTGCGGCCTCCGCCATGGCGTCCACGGCCTGGGTCAGGGCGGTGGCGCTCATGGTCAGGTCCTCGCCGTTCCACGCCCGCTCCGCCATGCTGGGCTCCACGGCGTCCCGGATGGCGCTGGCCAGGGCCTGGCTGTCGCCGCGGCCCGACCGCAGAGAGGTGTAAATGCACCAGCCGTCGGCGGGCATGGCGTAGGTGCCGTCCACCGTGGGCTCCATGAGGATGGTCAGGGTGGCGCCCTCCAGGCGTTCTCCCCAGCCGTACCCATACGCGTAGTAGATCCACTGGGCGGCCTCTCCGATGGTGTCATCGGCGATCAAGGTCAGCACATCCACCCGCAGGTCGAGGCCCAGGGTCTCGGACAGCGCCGGCAGGGTCTCCACCCCCTGCATCTCCAGGTACTGGGAGCCCAGCTCCTCGGTTTCATCATAGATCACGCCATAGTCCGTCCTCGCCATGGCGGGCACGGCCAGGATCAGGGCCAGCAGGAGAAACAGGGTCAGTGACAGACTGATCTTCTTCATATCCGGTTCCCTCCTTCTCACAGCACCAGGGCCAGCGCCGAGCCCAGCACCGCCAGTGGAACGGCAATGGCGGCAAAGAGCCCCCAGAATTTCCCCCAGCTGACGGGCAGATCGCCCACCAGCCTGCCGGTCTGTCCGTTCATGGCAAAGAGGAAGTCCTTCCCCTTCCATTTGGTGTTCAGCATCCACACGGGCATCAGGGCATACTGAACCTTGCCCCGCCTGAGATGGACGTTGAGCTCTTTCACGGTACAGGTGTCGTACCGCCGGACGGAACGCTGAAGGGCTGAGGTAAAGGTGCCCTCACACCGCCGGTCGGCCCGCTCCCGGCACTGTTCCACGGGCACATCGTATTTGTCGGCCAGGAAGCCGGGAAGGTAAGCCGTGGAAAAGGGTTTCAGCTCCCGGTAGTCATAGGGCTCAATGGAATCCATGTGGTCGTCCGACAGCTTGCTGGAGGCATCCACCGGGATTTTTTCAAAGGCGACGCTGCCGGAGCGGTAGATGTCGAAATAGTCCGTTTCCGTGATCCGGTAGCCGCCGGATTCGTATGTACGGGTGCGGGTGGCCTCATACCGGGCGTCGCCTTCCGCCTCGCCGTCGAACATCCAGAAGGGGACATAGATTCCCCGGATCTCCTGGATGTGATTGTCCGCTGTAAACCGTTTGGGCAGGAAAAACTTGCCCTTGTAGTGTTTTTTGAGGGCCCTTACGGCCTCCTCTTTGCTCAGCTTGAAGGGGAGGATAAAGTCCGGCCGCAGCGCGCCGGAGAACTGTCCCGGCACCACCGTGGGGTTGCCGCAGTAGGGGCAGGACGTGGCCGCCGTGGTTTCCTCGCAGAGGAGCTCCGCGCCGCAGCTGGGGCAGCTGTAAGCCCGCATGGCGCTGCCCTCGTCGCCCCAGTCCTCACTGAGGTCGGAGGTGTCCCAGCCATCACCGCCCTCCCGCGGCTCCGCCGCCTCATGGGCCGCGGCGGCCTGTTTCTCCTTTTCGGCGTAAAGCGCCTCGATCTCCGCCACGTCAAAGCCGGAACCGCAGTATTCACATTCCAGCTTTCCCGATTCCCCCACAAAGTGCAGGGGGCCCATACAGGCCGGACACTGATAATTTGTCACCTGTGCTGGCATCTGAATGCCTCCTTTCCGTGCCGGCGCAATCCATGGTCATCCGGCTATGAGTTCAAAGTCCCATGTCAGCTCATAGGGCTGCAGTTCGCCATCGGTCATAAAGGGCAGCGGGATGCCCTGGAGACCGTTCCCCAGCACCAGCTCCGTACCGGCGGGGCTGACCAGGAACGGATAGGTTTCCGAGAAGCAGTATAGGCCGTCGCCGGACAAGGACAGGTCCAGGTAGATATAGGCGGGCGAGTCCGTGATGTCGTTGAGAACCGTCCAGGTACCCATCCACATGGCCTCCAGATCATCGGAGTCTTCGTAGTACCAGCTCAGATCTGCCGCGCCGCCCGTTTCGTCCTCCAGGTAGAGCATCAGGTCGTAGTGTATGGTACGGCCCGTGTCCTCCACCGTCGAGGTGTTCCAGCTGCCCCCCAGCCCGGACGCATAGGCCTTGGTCCAGCCCTCCGCCAGCCGCGACGCCAGCTCCGGCGGGGCGCCCCGCCAGCCGTATTCCGTAAAGTCAAAGGAACGGTAGTCCCCGCTTTCCGACAGGCACGGCACGATGCGGCCCATGGCGTCCAGCTGCGGATACCACAGGCAGCTGTTCCCTGCGTTGTCCACGATCTGAACCTGAATATAGGAATCATATGCGGTTGCGTCGGCGCCGCAGTCGGCAAAGAACAGCACCGGATCTCCGGACTCCGAGCGGTAGAGGACCTCGAGGATCTCCTCCCCGTCCGATTCCGGCGGCCACTGGACAAGATTCACGGAAACCGCCGCGTTTTCATCCATCGGCACGAGACAGAACAGATACTCATCGGTGCCGGGGATTGTATGTTCCGCGTCGATTTCCGGGATAAAAGGATATTTTTGCACCATGGCCGAGTCTGCTTCCGAAGTTTCTCCCACATAGCCCAGAAAGGCCGCGCCGAACATGACATGAGGCACATTCATCCGCTCCCGCAGCCAGGCCAGGGACTGTGCCGCCTCTTCGGAAAATCCCGCCGGTTCCGGCGGCACGTCCGGTTCTTCCGGCGGCGGTTCCGGTGCGGTGGGTTCCACAGGCGGCTTTTCCGGCTTGATCTTGTCTGTCGCTGTGGGCAAGGATGCTTCGATGGGGTTCTTTTCCACATCAGTCGATGCTGCTTCCGGCCGCGGCGGTTTTGCGCAGGCGCCGAAAGACAGAAACAGAACCAGTGCCAGCGAAAGCGCAATCACGCGTTGGAATGTCGTTTTCATAACTGCTCCTTTCTGCATCTTCCGCTCTGACCGGATAGGCTGGCCAGTTCCGTGCCTGGAAAAATCGGCAGGCGTCGGCAGACACCTTCCCCGCCGCAGGGGATCATTGGTTCCACACCGCGGCCAGGATGCGGAATGTCTGCCTCCGCCTACCGAAATTCTTTTACTGGAACTGCATACTGTTGAGAATGATATCGGGCATCGTTCCCGGGAAGCAATCCAGATCCGTCAGACCGACGGACAGGAACCGGCCGTCGTCGATCTGCGCCACATACTCGATCCAGTCATAGCCGATATACTCGTAGGTGCGGCCTTTGAAGGTAATGCCCCCGATGACCCGGTCCTCGATCTCCTGAAAGTTTTTGTAGGAATCCTTGCTGGATTCCAGCTTTTCCATGCTCTCCCGCAGCTTGAAGGTGATGGCGCCTGCGCCGAAGGCGTCAGGGTCCTCATTCTCCACGATGATGTCCTTCTTGGAGGACCAGCCGCTCTCCGGAAGGACTGTGGAAATCCGAATGACGTTGTCCGTCATGGGGTCCTTGACCTCCATGGAGAAGTCCTCCATTACCGTATTGGCTGCCGCGGCCCGATCCGCCTCGGCGGCCTCAGCCTTTACGATGTCCAGGTATTTCTCCACCGCTTCGCTGCCGGAGATGCCGCTGGTGTTGAAGGCGCTGATCTTATAGACGCCCGGCTCCTTCTCCAGGAAGTTGACGTAGAGGAAGTTGTTGGGATTCTCCGAGGATACCCATTTGTAGTAGCGCATATTGGCCTCATAGACGTCGCTGTAGGATTCCTCGACAAACTGGCCCTCCACGCCGAAGTAGTCCACCAGCTCCTCGTAGGCGGTGTTGAAGATGTCCTTGGCCACTTCGCTCATGTAGACCCAGCCCTTGTACACCTGCTCATCGGTGATGATACCGTCGCCGCCGGGCACGTCACCGGACGCCGTGGCGGTGCCGGTATCCAGGGCGCCCTCCCCGATCACATCGGGCATGGGCTCCCCTGCCTCGATCAGCGGCAGATACCAGCTGTCGTAGTAATAGGGCAGATCTTCTTCGTACATATCATCCCAGTAGGTTCCCCAGGGGCGCAGGTAGATGTCGTAGGAGAAGTAATCCGTGCCGTTGTCGTAGTAGCCCCAGATGTTGATCATATCCGGATGCTCCATCGTGCCCGGGTCGATGATCCAGCTCCCGTACTCCATAAGCATATCCGTGAAGTAACCGTCTTCAGACATCACGGTGCCGTATTCGCCGGTGCCGTCCTCACTGAGGGTCACACCCACCTCGGCCAGGGGGCTCGACTTGTCCCGGAGCTCATCCCAAAGGGTGATCTGGCCCGTATAGTCCGGGGAAATGTCGATGGTGGCGCCGGCGTCCCACCACTGGTCTTCATAATCTGCATACCCATCCGAGCAGCCGTACACGGTCCACCAGCCGTACCAGTCGCCGTTCCACCACTCCAGCAGCGCGTCGGAGGCGCCGCCGTCGGGGGTCTCCTGCTCCGAGCCGCCCGCCGGTGTTTCCCGGATGAGGTCCACGGGATCGACGGTGATGGTGCCCTTGTCGCTGCCGAACAGCTCCTCAAAGGTCACTTCGATATCATTGGCGGCATCGGCCATCACAAAGGCCGATCGGATTTCGATGGTTTCACCGGGAGCAACCTCCGCGTACTGACTGTCAACGATGGTGTCGAAGGAGTCCTCACTGAGGAAGATGGTGGCCGGTTCCAGTTCCTGGCCGTTCTGGGTGGCTGTCTCGACGATCGAAAGAAGATAGGTGTCGCTCTCCTTGGTGTTGTTGGTGAAGTCCAGGGTCAGGACGACGGCGTCGTTCCCGTCGTAATCCTCCATGATGCACGCGCTCTGATAGCGCAGCTCATACGATCCAATCTTTATCAGATTCGGATCGGCGTCTGCCGCATCCTTCTTGCCGCAGGACGCGAGGCTCAGCAGCATCACCGCCGCCAGGAGCACGCAAAGCAGTTTCTTGCGGTTCATGTTCAATTTCCTCCTTTTCCGCGGAAGCCGCCGCGGGTTATCCGTGGACGGCACCGCCGCAGAATTCGCAGCAGCCGCTATCGTCGGGGGTGGTGGTGGCGCCGCAGTAGGGGCAGGTCATGGCCGCCTTGGGAGCGGCGGCCGCGGCGGCCTCCTCCCGCACCTGCTGCCGGACCTGGAGCAGAGCCTCCCGGATCTCCCGGCCCATGTCCTCGTATTGCCGGTATTCCACGCTGGAGCGGACTTCCTCGGCGTTGGAGGTTCTGGGGCCGCCCCGGAGCGAGCGCCGGTCGTTGGGCCCGTCCAGCAGCGTCTCCACGTCGCTGCCCACGGTCTCGCTGTTCAGCTGAAACCGGATTTCATTGAAATAGGGGTGATTGACGTGGATCACGATGTTGAAGTCATAGGAATAGGCATACCGTCTGGGGTTGAAGCTCTGGCGCTCTCCCTCGGCGTCCCGGTATTCGATTTCCGTTTTGTGCTCGTCGATGTCCAGGGTACAGCCTGTCACGTCGGAGAAGGCCAGCACATCGGGATTGGCCTCCGCCAGATTTTTGGCGGCGGTGACCATAAAGAGGCCCGCGTCCTCGTCCAGCAGCACCTTGGTGCGTTCGCCCAGGGTCCGGGTGATGTGGAAGGAAGCGACCTTCACCTGGTTTGCTTCCCGGTAGGACAGCTGCTCCTGAATCTCCGCCACCGTACTCTGACGGCGATCGCTGAACCAGGGGGAGAGCTTGGCGGCGCAGCTTTTGCACAGATTGCCGTCCTCCAGCTTGCGGTTGCCCAGGAGTCCGATCTCACCGCCGCAGACGGAACACTCCTTTTTCTCAAATAACTTTCCAAAGAGTCCCATAGCCCGCGTTCCTTTCTAAGTCCGATTATACGTTGGCGCCGCTTTTGAGCTGCGCCGCGCCATAGACGTACAGGCCCGGCAGTACCAGGTTGAGAACCAGGTTGATGATGCTGAAGGTGCCGCCGCCCACCAGGTTGATCACCGTGGCGACCACGTACAAAATGGCGATGAAAATGCCCCACTTGATGCAGGAAGCAGCCTTCTGCGGAGCACTGCAGGCGCCGATGCCCTTGATACCGGCGATGAATTCAATGACCGAGGACACAACGATGATAATGGAACCGGCATAGAGCAGGCCGACGCCCTCGGTATTTTCCGACAGGGCAGCCAGCGCGGCCAGGCCGAGGACGGCAAGAATGCCGACTACAGCGGCAATCACACCGCCGATGATCATGAGAATGGATGTAACCTTCAACGCTTTCTGACCTTTCATTTTGTATACCTCCCGTTTGATGTTGTTTTTATGGATATTCAGAATTTTCCGGCTCCGCCGGGTCATAGCGGGGGATCTCCCGTCCAATGGGGTCGGCCAGCTCCTCCAGCAGAGCGATCAGCGTATGGATACGGCGGTCGTTTGGCGGATTATAACGGATGCTCCGTGTTCCGTCTTCTGTGCTCCAGGTCAGGATCAGGCTGGTGGAGTCCCCGCCATCCATGACTTCGATCCCCGGTGGCAGCTTCACCTCACGCCGGTTTTCCGGGATGGGCTCCATCAGCGGGTAGAGCTCCAGAATGATCTGCTCCACATCCGACCACTGAGCCGCGGTGATGGGGACATTCTCTTTGGTGGACGGATGATACCACTCCTCGTCCTCCGCCGTATCCGGATCAAGGGCCGGATAATAGCTTGTTTCCAGAATAGCCACCGGCGAAAGCGTGATGGCAAAATCCGCTCTGGCAACCATGCCGCTGGTGTGGCTGTATGTGACGCCGGTCAAGGTACCGGGCGGCACGGCAGATTTCTTCTGTATGGGTGCATCACCTCCCTGATGACCTCTGAAACAATATCCCACAGCCGCCAGAAGCAGGAACAGACCTACAACAGAAAATACGGCGGTTTTTCTTCCCCGGGTCATCCCTGCATATCTCCATCGTCAAAGGGATCGCCGCACTCGGGGCAGAACTTGGGCGGATGGGCGGGATCATCCGGCTCCCAGCCGCATTTGTCGCATTTGTACTGGGGCACGCCGGCGGGCTTTTTTGCCCCGCACTCCGCGCAGAATTTCCCTTTGTTCACCGCACCGCAGGAACAGGTCCAGCCGTCCGCTGCGGGCCGGGGCTTGCCGCACTCCGGGCAGAATTTTCCGGTGACGGCTGCACCGCAGGTACACTGCCAGCTCTCTGCTGCCGGCTTGGGCTCCGGCTTTTTGCTGCCGCAGTTAGGGCAGAAGCTGCTGGTGATGCCGCTTTGTCCGCAGGCGCAGGTCCAGCCAGGGGCGGCAGGCGGGGGCGTGGGTACAGGGGCGGGGGTGGGCTGAGCCTGCTGCTGTGCGCCCATCTGATAGAGGTTCTGGGCGTTCATGCCGCCCATCTGTCCAGCCATCCCCATGCCCATAAAAGCCATAGCGGGACCGGCGCCCTGGTTGCTTGCCGCTGCCTGCATGGCGCTGGCCTGGGCACCCACCAGATGGGCCGCCGCCCGGGTGGGATCCATAAAGGCCGCGTTGCGCTGCAGCTCCTTGATCATCTGCTCGTCTTCCTCGTTGGCCTTGACGCTGGACACGCCGAAGGAGACGATTTCCATGCCCCGCAGATCCCGCCACCGGGACGAGAGCTGCTCGTTGAGAGCCTCGGCCAGCTCCAGGGTGTGCCCGGGAAGGGCCGAGTACCGGATGCCCATTTCCGAGATCTTGGCAAAGGCGGGCTGGAGGGCCGTGAGCAGCTCCGTCTTCATCTGGCCGGCCAGCTGTTCGGTTTTGTAGTCCTCGGTGACGTTGCCGCAGACGTTGGTGTAGAACAGCAGCGGGTTTTTCAGCCGGACGCTGTACTCGCCGAAGCAGCGGATGGCAATGTCCAGATCGATGCCCGCCCTCTGATCCACCACCCGGAAAGGAACCGGGCTGGGGGTTCCGTACTTGTTGCCGGTGAGCTCCTTGGTGTTGAAGTAGTAGACGCGCTGGTCCTTGGGGGCTTCACCGCCGAAGGTGAAGCGCTTTCCGACGTTCTGGAACACGCTCTTGATGGATTCCCCCAGATCGCCGGAGAAGATGCTGGGCTCCGTGGATGTATCGTAGGTGTATTCGCCCGGTTCGGCGCACACGTCCACCACCTTGCCCTGCTCCACGATGAGCATACATTGGCCGTCGGCCACGGCGATCACCGAGCCGTTGGTGATGATGTTGTCATCGCCCTTGGTGTTGCTGGAGCGGCCCGTGACCTTTTTTCGTCCCTTTACCGCCAGCACATCCGCGGGAATAGCTTCACAGTAGAAGAATTCCTTCCACTGATCAGCCAGCACGCCGCCAGCCGCGCCGAAGGCGGCTTTGATCAGTCCCATCGTACATTCTCCTCTCTCATTTGATTTTGAAAAGCATTCGGAGATATCATGCTTGATCCTGGCTTCATTGTACCGGTTTCGGTCCTGCTCCGCCCTACCCGCAGCGGGTAGTCTTTGGGGCTGACCGCAACAAAAAGCGGAGCGGCAAATGCCGCTCCGCTGGTCGTGTATGCTTCAGTACCTGGTAAAGTCGTAGACGCCGCTCTCCGGCACGGCCAGGGTGCCGTCCTTCAGCGAGATGCTGGGGCTGAACTCAAAGGCCTCGCCGTTGGCCGTGGACAGGACGATGAGAGAGTTAGTAAAGATGTCGCTGACGTTGCAGCGAAGAAGGAAAGGTTCCCCTTCCACAATGCCGAGCAGCCTGCCGCGGGTGTAGTCATAGAGTTCCCAGTCGATTTCAGTGGCGTAGACCGTGGCGGCAATGTCCTGGCAGGGGACGATGAGATACAGCTCGTCGCCGCCGGCGTCGATGTAATTGCCGGCGGGAACGTCGGAGAGGAACGGATAAAGTTTCATGGCGGCGGCCTCATCATAGACGGGGGCATAGCCCAGATGAGCCGCGGCACAGAGGGCGCCGGATTCCTCCGTCCGCCGACGTAGTTCGGAAAGCGTGGCGGAAGGCGCCTGGAGGCTGAAGGACACCCGCAGATCCGGGTCCACGACCCGGGCCACCAGGGCTGCCACCTCGGAGCGGCGGATGTTCTCGTCGGGCAGGCAGGCACCCCGGGAGCCGGAGCCGGTGACGATACCCATCCGGTAGAGGGTGTAGATGTTGCCGGCGTAATCGGCGGACGCAAAAAGGTCGGGAATGGAGCCGTCGGGAATGGTGTTGATCTCCCGGCGCTGGTCCTCCGGGATGGCGCGGCACAGCATATCCATGAGCTTGGCCCGGGAGATGGGGGCGCGGACGCCGTATTGGTCGAAAGGCTCATCCAGGATGCCGTGTCCCACGGCGTAGGCCATGTAGCTGGCGTACCAGGGGGAGCCGTTGGTGAGGGTGACGGAGCCGTCGGAGAGAAGCTGGCCCAGGCAGGCGGCCAGCTTTACGGCCTCGGCGCCGGTGATACTGTCGTTGGGTGCAAAGGTGCCGTCGCCGCGGCCGTTGATCAGCCCGGAGCCCACGGCGGTGTTCAAGTATGGGAGATACCAGGCGTTTTCCACCACATCGCGGAAGCCGCCGGCGGCCAGGGCCGGAACCCCCAGGGAAAGGCAGAGGGTCAGGGTGAGAACCAGTGCAAGAATCCGTTTTTTCATGGCAGCCTCCTTGTCTGATTTGCTTGCAGGCATTCTGTTGAACACGCAGATTCTGTCGGATTGCGGTTGTCAGCTCTATTGTAATCCTTTTCTCCGGTCTCCGCCATACGTCCTTTTAAAAAGCGGAGCGGTAGATGAACGTGACGATCTGCGCTCTGGTGCAGTTGTTGTCGGAGCCGAACAGGCCGCCGCCGATGCCGCCGGTGATGCCCTTGGTTTCCGCCCACTGGACGGCCTTGGCGTAGTAGGCGCCGGGGGCCACATCGGAGAAGGTCGGGCTGCCGCTGACCGCGGGACTGCCGGCCGCGCGGTACAGGAAGCTGACAATTTGCGCGCGGCTGCAGTTACGATCCGGGCTGAACGTGGTGGCGCTGGTGCCGGCGGTGATGCCCTGCTCTACGGCCCACAGCACCGCATCATAGTACCAGCTGCCCGCTGGAACGTCGGCAAAGGGCATCGACGCTGCCTTGGGGGCGGGGGAACCAGCGGCTCTCCACAGGAAGGTGACTGCCTGGGCGCGGGTGCAGATGCCGTCGGGGTCAAAGGTGGCGGCGCCGGTGCCGGCGGTGATGCCCTTGTCCACAGCCCAGAGGACGGCGTCGGCATAGTAGCTGTCCCCTGGGACGTCGGTGAAGGGGTTTGCAGCAGAGTCCCGGGTGTAGATGTTTTCAAAAATCATGGTATCTTCCGGATATTTGGCATCTTTATAATACACATCTCCGTTTTCCAGGCGCTCCAAAGTGGTGGGATAGAACGTTAAGAACCATCCGTCGGTGTCCCAGACCGGCACCATATGCCATACCGCATCGGAATAGGTCCAGTTTTCGGCTCCCGTATGCCTCTCCCGGACATAAAAGCCCTCGCAGATGAGGGCTTCCACCTGGTCCACCGGGCCGAAGATGTCCAATGTGCCCATGTAGCTGCCTTCGCCGTCGGTGGTGACCGTGGCGGTGTAGAGATCCTCAAAATCGGTCATACTGCTGACGCCGGGGTCGAAGATTTCCAGCGCAAACACCTGCCGGTCCGGAGCGGCGCTGCCGCCCAGCTTCACCGTCTTTTTAAAAGACACGGTATAACCGATTTCGTTGCAGGTATAGGTGTTGGTAAACGAGGCCTTGTCGAAATAGACGTCATTCCCCGGCACATGGATCTCCAGCTCCAGATTCTTGGTTTTCACGTCATACCAGAAGGTCAGCGCATATTTTGTGGTGGAATACTCCCATCCGAACTTGGGGGGATTGCTCTGCTGAATCAGAAAAGTCTTGGCGTACCAGTGAACCTCATCACTGCCCGCCGGCGTCACAGCTCGCCAGTGATTTGCGGCAAAGTTCCCCATCTCCACCATAAAATCGACTGTTTTTGTAAACGTACCCTTGCCGTTGATCTCGATTTTCAGATGATCCAAAAGCGAAATGCCATAATAGGAAAGGTCCTGGGGCACTTCCGCCGTATCCACCAGTTCAAATTCGAAGGTCTCGACGAAGGACTCCAGCATACCCCCCTGCTGGACCTTCGCTTCCAGCGGAAGGCTGATGGTCTGGAGGGTAACGATGGACGCGATGCCGTTGTCAGCGATGGAGACCTTTCCTGCCTCCGGGTATTCGGTATCATCCGCCGCCAGCGCCGCGGTTGGGAGCATTCCCAGCACCATCACAAGACAGAGCAGAATACTCCAAACGTTCCAGGCTATTTTTGCGCTCGTGTTTCTGATTTTCATGCTGTTCCATCTCCTTTTCCTCGGATTGTGTGATGTCCGCATTACCCTATGCTATGGTTTCATTCTACCTGGTGCCGCAGTTTCGCACCCTACCCGCAGCGGGTAGTTATGCCGGCAAAGCGCAAAAAAGCGGAGCGGCAAATGCCGCTCCGCTTCATAGGAATATCCGGTTATTTCTCCGCGTACCGCCGGATGAAGGGGACAATCCGGGCTTTGGTGCAGCAGGCGGCAGCGGCCACATCTTGCAGGCTGCGCCGCCCACCGTCAAAGGGACTGCAAACTGGCGGCCAGATAGTCCAGGGACACGTCGTAAAATACAAAATCGTCGATCTCGCCCCGGCGCTTGGCTTCGATAGCCCGGTGGACCGTCTCCGTCTGCCCCTCTGGGCACATGAGCATGAGGCGGCAGTGGGGCGTGACCTCCCGCAGCCAGGCGCACAGGGCCAGGCAGTAGTCCATGTCCTGCTGGCCGTCCTCGGCCACCTCCAGCAGCGCCCCGGCGGCCAGGTGGCTTCGGATGGCTGTGTCCGCGTTGGCATAGTCCGGCTCGTAGCACAGCTGGAGGCCGGGGGCATCGTGTATCTTGGCCATCAGGCCCTGGGCCAGCGACGCCCGGCGCATAATCAAAAGCACGGTTTTCAGCATCCCCACCTCCCTGCCAAATCTGATTTGCAGTTTCATTGTAGAACGATTTCCGGCGCCGCGCCCTATCCGCAGCGGGTAGTCTTACCTGGAAAACAGAGGAATCCACCGGCACAAAGCCGGTGGATTCAGGGGCGTATGCGCTTAATATAAAGGGTTGATCCAGCCGTTGGAGATCATGTAAAAAGCCAGATCCACCGCCTTGGAAAAGCCGGTCTTGCCCAGCATGTTCATCTTGTGGTACTTGACGGTGTTTTCACTGATGAACAGTTCCCGGGCAATCTCTTTGGTGGTCATGTGTTTGCACATGAGCCGGAGCACCTCCATCTCCCGGTCGGTCAGGGGAGCCTCTCCCTGGGGCATGGGGATGGTTTTGGGCTCGGGGAAGCTGCTGCCTCCTGCCATCACCTGCCGGGCCACCGCCAGAAAGTCGCTGAGGCTCCGGCTCTTGTAGACAAAGCCGTTGGCCCCGGCGGCCCTGGCCCGGGGGATATAGGTGATCTCATCAAAGGCGGTCATGACGATGATCTTGATGGTATCATCCAGTTGGCGGATGGCCTCCACCGCCTTGAGCCCGGAGGCGCCGCCCTCGGTACACACGTCCATCAGCACCAGATCCGGGTGCAGATGCTTGCAGAAGTCCAGGGCATAGTCGGCGTTTGGCACCTCGCCCACCACGGTAAAATCCCCCGCCGCCGTCAGGGCCGTGGTCAGGGATTCCCGCATGGAGGCGTGATCCTCCACAATCAGGACTTTGGTCATGTTCGCTCAGCCTCCTTTGGAACGGACAGTTCAATCCGGAACCGGGGGACGGTAAAGAGTTCCAGGGTTCCGCCCAGCCGTTGAATTCTTCGGCGCATGCCGCCGATGCCGCCGCCCTCCCGGACAGGCCCGGCGGGAGGAATGCCGTTGTCGGTAATTGTCATGCGCCAGCAGTCATTCTCGAAGAGATGGAACTGGACCCGGGTGGCGTAGCCATGGCGCACAGCGTTGGTGACGCACTCCACGGCGATCTCGGCAAAGCTGTCGGCCACTGCCTCATCCTCCGGCAGGACCCCCTGGAGCTCCACGGACACCTCCATGCCCCGGAAGGTCTCCCGCAGCAGTTCCAGACGGCGGGCAGGTCCCGGCGTCCGATCTTCCCGGAGGGCTGTGGGCAGGTTGCGGGCAAATTCCAGCAGCAGCGCCTCGTCGGGCTGCTGGCCGTCCCGCAGGGCCCGCAGCAGCAGGCTGATGCGCTGGCCCAGCAGGTCGTGAACCCGGCCCTTGCTTCGGGCGATCTCCTCCGCCTCGCAGATGGTTTGCAGCTGCTCGATGGTGTGGCGCAGCTCCCGGCCGCGCTGTTCCAGGGCCTCATTCTGCCGGGCCAGCAGCGTCATGGCGTCCCACCGCTCCGTCACGTCGTCGGCGGTCAGCAGCAGGAAGGCCCGGCGGCCCATGGGAATTTCATGAGTCGCAACGCTCCACACGGTGCCATTGGGGAGTCGGAAAACCCGCTGCCCGCCCAGAATCTCCCGGGCGCAGCCATTGCGCAGGGGACCGCCCTCCAAAAGCTGTTGAAACACGTTCCCATTTTGCGGGGACTGCCCGGTGATCTGCCGGGCCAGGAGATCCATGCGGCGGTTGCACAGCAGGATATCTCCCCTGGGCCGGAAAAACAGCAGGCCCGTGTGCAGCGCATCGATGGCCTCCTTGACGGAAATGGAGGAAATTTGGGTATACAGCTCCCGGCGGCGCAGCAGACAGAGGTGTACGCCACGGAGCAGGAAAAACAAAATCCCCGCCAGGAAAAAGAGCGGATAAGCAGGCCCGGTGATCCGCTCTGTGATGGGCAGCAAAACCGCCGCTCCGCCCACCACGAAAAAAGGCCAGATCAGCTCCGTGCCCACCGCCGTGGCGGTGCCCAGCACCGCTGCCAGCAGGAAGGCCGTCTCCCGGGCAGGGCCATAGGCGGTGGGGTCCAAAAAGCCGCCGTACAGAGCGTACTGCACCTGGGCCAGAAGGGCGGCGAACAGGAACAGCACTGCCAGAACGGCGCACTCCATGGCGTTTTCCACCCGCCGGGCCCAGCCGGTCCGCAGGCGGCGGAGGCCATAGGAGATGGAGAGGGTTTGCAGCACAATGCACGCCGCCGCCACCATCACCAGGGCGGTCAGCACCCATTGGGGGAATCGGTAAAACTCAGCCATGGTCCGCACCTCCCAGGGGGATTGTCAGACAGATGCCGAAGGCATCGTCCAGGTCCTTGCAGACGATCTGCCCGCCTAGGGCGGCAACCGCCGCCGTCAGTTCCTCGGAGAATTGCCACCGGCCGGGATCGCCGCCGGGGAGAAAGCGAAACGCCAGATGCGTCCCCTCCGTCTCCAGATACCCCATCAACGGAGAGGCGTTCTCCCGCAGGGCCAAGGATATGGTTTCAAAGGCAAAATCGTAGCAGAGGGTCGCGGTGCGGATCTCCAGGCCGCCCTTCGGTCCGCAGCGAAGCAGGGATTGGAGCCCTGCGTACCGGGCCAGCTCGGCCAGCTCGTCCAGATAGATCCCCAGCTCGTCGCCGGAAAGCATCTGGCCCTGCCGGGCCAGAAAGAACAGGTTGCACCGGCGCTTGATATGGCACAGGCTCAAGGTGATGAACGCCGTCAGCCCCTCGGGATGCTCCGTTTCCTGCAGCGTTTCGATGAGGCTTGTCAGAGACCGGATCCTGCGCTCCATGTCCCGGTCCAGCTGCTCAAAGAGGGCCCGGTTGGCTTCTGCCGTCAGCAGCCGCTTTTTGACCTCGCCCTCCTCCCGCAGCAGGGCGTTGGCCGCCTCCAGACGGGTCTGCACGTCCTGGATCTCCTGCCGCAGGCGGTTGAGCTGGGCGAGATCCTCCTGCCACACGGCCATGCCATTGCGGACGGGAATCGCGTGGAGCTGGGTGTCCCGATCCCGCAGCAGGGGCTGCCCCATATCCGTGCGCAGCCGCTGCCAGAGGGAGCGGGAAATGGGCCGGGCGTCCCGGGAGGACAGCACCGTGCCGCCGTCCCCGTCCAGCAGCGTCAGGCGGATGGGCGCCGAGGCAAACAGGCGCCGGTACCGGATGTTGACCGGTACCAGTCCCGCGTGGAGGACCGTTTCAAAGAACAGCACGGAGATCACGCAGATGCAGACCGTGAGATCGCTCTCCCACGCCAGGGGCACCCGAAGTACATAGGCCGCGATGTAGGCCAGCAGCCCTCCGCAGAACAGCAGCGGCAGGATTTTGCCGCCCCGGTAGGTACTCCGCCGCCCCTTGCGGAAGAGTTTTCCCATGGCCAGGAGGAAAAAGAGGAGCGACGCGGCCGTCACGGCCCAATATCCCGGGCCGTAGTGATACTCGCGGTTCCAGTTTCCCCCTGGCTCAAACCGGAATACCAGCTGGTGGAGGTCGTTGCTCATGACCAGCAGCACCGAAAGAACGTACACCCCAAGGGGCGGCCACAGGGGACGCAGCAGCCGTTTTTCCCCCTCCGGCCGGTCCAGAATCTCCGTCAGATACAGCAGCGCCACCGGCAGGGCCAGCTGAAAGAGATAGTACCCGTACCAGCACGTCCGGCACAATGTTCCCTCCGACAGCAGCTGATATTTGAACAGCCGCAGCAGCAGCCACCCCACCATCAGCCAGCTCATGGCCGCCACGGTCCGGCGGACGTCCCGGCGGACCACCCGGTGGGACACGGTGCCTTTCCACAGAAGAATCGCCGCGGCAATCAGGAGCGCGGACAGGATATGCTCCCGCAGGTCGGCGGTGGTGTAGAGCCGGGTATGGTACACCTGCCGGCGCAGATCCCGGCTGCTGTCACCGGTGAGGTCCAGGAACCGGTCATAGTCCTCCTCCCCGAGGAAGCGGGCCGACCGGTCAGGGCCGGGAAAATCCGGCGGTCTCTCCCCGTCTGCCAGGGGCAGTCCCGCCGCCAGGAGGGCGTCGTCCAGCCCCGGCTCCAGGGTCAGCGGCTCATCGGAAAGAAGCCCCAGCCGGTAGGACAGTGTCCCCTCCGCCGGCACAACAATCTCAAAATTCCCGCCCTGCCGGTTCCAGGCGGCGGCCTCATAATCCAGGCAAATCAGCACCGGAACGTCCGGTTTGTCTAGCTCAAATCCACTACTCTTATGGAGCTGTTTCAGAAAATCCAGGGCGGCCCCTTTGGACGGTGCCTCCCGGTCCAGCCCGTAGGCCAGAGCCCCCAGGGCCATCATATTGCGGACGACGGAAGTGCTGCCGAAGCCGGCGGGAACCTGGTTTTCCAGAAGGCTTCCCCAACCGGTGATGACCGCGTCCGTCCGGCTGCGGTCCACCGCCAGAACCACCGTGGCCGCCACATGGGGATACCAGTACCGGCCCACACCCCGTTTCATGGCCGGAACCGCCTGCACATCGAAGCAGGCCACGGCGTTGCCCCGGGACACCTCGGCGTATAAGGTGTCCTCCGCCGCCCGGAGCGAATACCCGGGCAGAAACGCGGCAAGCTCCGCACCGTATGCTTCGGCGCCCTCCGCCGCGAGAATCAGGCGGCCCGACGAATCCGCCGCGCTGCACCCGGTCAGCATCAGTAGCAGCAGAAGAAGGGGGAGCATCCATCGCCTCTTCATGGCGCCACCGGCTCCCCGGGCTCCTGCATACGGCCGGCGCACTCCCGGCACAGGTCCATTTCCTCGCAGATGAGGAAGCAGGCGTCGCAGACCAGCCGCCGGCACACGGGACACTGGCTGAACCGCTCCCTGGCCTCCTGGCCGGCGGTCGCCCGGGCCCGCTGCTTTTCCCGCTGGTAGATGGCGTCGTAGAGCTCCTGCTTCTCCCGGTACTGCACCGCCTGCGCCGCTTTGGCAAAGGGGATGCTGCTGCTGTACCAGTACTCGCCGCAGACCTCGCAGCGGATGGAAAAGCAAAAGTACCGGTCCGTGGAGCAATCCTCCAGATGACTCGCCAACAGATCTTTCATGGGACGCGCCTCCTTTCTGATTCCGTTATACCAGGAGCAGCCGCCGCGTGTATATGGTCCGCCGGATACTTTTTGCGCGCTTTGCAAGGATTATAGAAAAGGCGCACAAAACCAATCCATCGGTTTTGTGCGCCTTGCTGTATGGTTTAAAAAAGTTCCTGGAGTCTTCCGCAGCGGCGGAGGAGATCGATGTAGAGCATCAGTTCATCCCGGGAGGCCACGCCCAGCTTCTCGTAGATGCTCCGGTTGTGCTTCCGGACCGTGCTCATGCTGATAAACGCCAGATCCGGGATCTCCGCGATCTCGTGACCGTCGATGTAGTAGCGGAGAATATTCCGCTCCGCCTCAGTCAGCAGATCCTTCCGCGCCACGAACTGGTCAAAGAGCTCGGCGATGTTGGGCGGCAGCTCTCCCTGCTCCAGCCGCTGGTTCCGCGCCCGGGCGTTGAGAAATTCCGCCAGCTCATCCACCTCCGAGATGCCCGAGGACAGGCCCTGCTCCGGCAGTTCCTCCTGCTGAAACCGCTTGAGGCTGTCGGTGATGGGCCGGACAAATCGCCGCGCCAGGAAGAAGGAAAGGGCCAGCAGGGCCAGAAGCAGACCCAGGGCGGCGATGATCCACGTCCGCTGGACGTCGGCGGTGTACGCGGCATAGCTGTCCTGGGGGATCAGAATGGCCACGGCCCAGTCTGTGCCCCCGTCGTCGTCCCTGGAGATCGGGATGATCTGATGGAGGCCGATATACCGCTCGGTACCCGTGGCATATTCATTATAGTACCGTCCCTGATGGATGGCGAGGGTCTCCAGGCCATCCAGATAGGTGCCGCTGACGCTGCCGACCAAACCGTCCGACAGCAGAAGCCGACCGTCCTGAACAGGTGCCAAGGCTGTGACAGCGGAGCCGAACTTTCCTTCCACCGCCGGGTAGGACAGCTGGAAGTACTGCGCGCTGAGTTCGACGCCGCAGACGCCGTATACGGTTCCATCGCTGCCCACAATGGGAACGCACAGCAGCATGACGGATTCCCAAGTGTCCTTCAGGTCGATCCGGCGGGACCAGAAGTACCGCTGGGCGGGCCGGTTCAGCGGTGCATCCATCAGTTCCCGGCAGCCGGGAATCTGATCGGTGTCAAATTCCAGATTCCACCGGTTGTGGAGTTCCAGATCCTTTTGCCGGGCAATGTCCGCCATCCCGCGGAAGTAGACCACGGTGGGAGTAACCGGGCTGCTGGCGCTGAGGTTGGAGTAGCGCAGGTGGATGCCGCTTCTGGAATGGCCGGCCACCGGCAGGGCGGTGTTGGCCGTGGCATCCAGAATGGCATAGGCGCCGTTGCAGTTGGCAGTCTGGAGGGTCGAGGTGATCGGCGGGTACATGACCTCCTGCAGCTTCAGCAGCCGCTCCGGGTCGTCGTTGACCTCCTGCAGAGAGATGCCCTCCTGCACCAGCGCCCCTTCAATCTCACGGCTCAGCTCCTTGGAGAGATTGAGGCTTTGGGCTGTCAGATGGTCCAGATGACCGACCAGATTGTCCTGGGTGTTTTTCAGGTGCAGCTCCATCACTTCATGGAGCTGTTCGTCGTTCTGGGAAAAGGCTCCGGCAACGGACAGCAGGAGGATCGCCGCCGCAAAAATCACCAAAATCATGGACACCCAGTAGAGCATCAGCTTTCTCTGCATGCCCACGCTCTGTTTTTTGACAAAGGCATTCAGCGTCCGGATCTCCTTCAGCTTCTTCAGCACGGCGTTTCCCCCTCTCATGTGCTACCGCTCCATGATCTCCTGAAAGGTCTGGAACCGGTCTGCACAGATCTGTTCCAGGCCGGTCTCTCCGGCATCCAGATAATCCTGGCGGCCCAGGGCCAGCTGGGCTCGCACATGGTCTTCCAGCGTCGTTTCCAGGCTCAGATACGTTTCCAGCTGCGGCGGCACGTAGAATTCGTAGTTTGCCTGAGTGTCCAGATATGCCTGATACAGGGAAGCATATTTGGCACTCTCCAGGCCTTCAATGGCCTTGGGAAGTTCGTTTTCGAAGGCGGCCTGGGTCACCGGCATATAGCCCGTTCGGGTGACGAACTCCACATTGTGTTCCGGTTCGGTCAGCCATTTGAGGAAGGTCACGGCGGCCTGTTCCCGTTCCGGGGTGGATCGCACGGTACAGAAGCCCGCCCCTCGCTGCATGACCAGCTTTTCCCCGTTTTCAAAGACCGGACAGGGGCGGGAGATGATCGTGATGTCCTCGGATGTGTTGTCCGGATAGGTCACCACATCGCTGTAATAGAGGATGCTGGCCGAGGAGGCCACACTGACGATGCTGTCGCCGGTGCGGAGGGAAGCCGTGGCGTAGCCGCCATCGAGCCAGACGCCGCCCTGAACCGCAGCCCGAGCCAGGGGGTCCCACGCCGTCCGGAACGCGGGGCCGAAGGCCAGCACATCATCCTGAAAGAACTCCTCGCCCAGAGATTCCGTTCCTACCTGGAAGTAGTTGAAATAGTAGTCGTGGACGAACATGGACTTGGCATCTCCCGGAACGTCCGGCGTCTGGTTGTCGGTCCAGTCTGCGTAGATCTCCGCGGCCCGGAAAAGCCCCTCCCAGGTATCCAGATCCTCCAGTGTCACGCCGGTGGCCTGGGAGAAGCGGTCGAACAGGGTCTGGTTGATGAACATGATCTCTGTGGATTTCGCCACCGGAAGGACGACCAGACGGCCGTTGACCATGCCCTCCTCCACAAAGGCCGGAAGAAAGGCGGACAGTTCCTTCTCGCTGAAGTAGTCCCGATAGTCCACCAGAATGCTGTCATCGGGCAGCGCCATGACGGTCTTTGGATAGGAGATGAAGAGATCCGGCAGCTCCGAAGCCCCCGGCTCTCCATTGGCGGCCGCCAGCACCAGCTCGTGGATGGTGTTGGTGTTGGACACGGAAGTAACCTGCACGTTGATCTGCTGCTCTTTGCCCACGGTCTGATTGAACTCCTCAATCAGATCGTTGAGGGGGGAATCGGTCTGCCCGCCGTAGACGTGCCAGACCGTAATGGTGGTCGGCGTCTCTTCTTTTTTGGCCGTGTCGGAACAGCCGGTGCAAAACAATAAGACCGCAATCAACAAAAAAATGCAGTTTTTGTGTTTCATAGATCCACCCCATGTTTTTTGTCAGATCACAAAGCGTCCGCAACCTCCAGAAGGCCCCATTTTTAGCTTGATAAGATAGTATAGCACAGATTTTTCATTCCTTCACTACCCACAGCGGGTAGTCTGTTACATCAGGATTCTTTTAACCATTGCCCAAACTTTTCCACCGACAGGGTACCTGCTTCGCAGGCGTCCTTTTTCTCTCTGGCCTGCTCGCTCCAGGCGTAGAAGCCCTCCTTGGAGATCTGGCCCGCCTTGATCCACGCAAAGCGTTTTTTGTACTCTCTCCGGTAGAGCTTGAAGAGATCGTCGCCGCTGCGCTTTTTCTCCCACGCCCGGAATGCGCCAATCTCCTTGCAGGTGCGGCCCTTGTCGTCCACAGTGCGGTTGCAGTACTCCGCACTGGTCCGTCCCGTGAAGTAAAAATAGCGCCCGCAGTTTTTGCAGACCCGCAGTTTCACCTCGCGCTTGACGCACTCCCGCACCGCAAAGTCAATGAGATCATAGATGCTGTTGGGATACAGCACCTCCGTAAAGGTCCGGCTGTCAATCACCTCAAAGTTCACCGGCTGGGGTCGGAACTGAAACGTGTTCAAGGTGTCGTCTCCGGCCTGGGTGTAGTACTCCACCATCTTCTCCTGCACGGATTTTTTCTCCCCGTCGATGTCCAGCGCCTTGGCAAAGAGCCGCAGGATCTGCTTCTGCATGGTGTCCAGGTTGCTTGGAATCCAGGCAATCTCCTTGTGGGGCAGCAAATCCGGTGCGTCTCCATACCCATTCTGCCGGGACTGTTCCAGCCTCTCCATCCAGTCTAAACGCAAAAACTCGAAGTAGATGTGTTTCCCGGCCAGTTCGTCCAGCAGCGTCAGAATCTCCTGGGCGCACCGATCCTCCTTCGTCTGGTACAGATCCAGCAAAGCCCGGTCCATTTGTTTCGTCAATAGCTCCAAACTCCACACGTCCAGATACAGCAGCTCCAAAAGACTTTCCGGAAACGGAAAGTCTTTTTTTGTCAGTTCCTTTTCGCCATATACAAAGTACTCCCTGCCATCCGCCAGGTACGTCTTGAAGGTATAGCTGGTCATATGGTTCTCTCCCAAATTAGACTGTTCATAATTTGTTTATACAATGTGTCTTGACAGCGGTGTAAAGATTTGCTACTCTATCATCAGAGACATATTGTATTTAGATTCTATAATAAGTCTACACCGTAAGTACAAAAAAGTCAACCAGGAAAGTGAGGTACCATTGAAACAATCCATCTACAAAACCTATGACGAACTGCCGCTGTTTCTCAACGCGGAAACGGTGGCCAAAGTGTTGGGCGTGTCGCCGTCCAGCGGGTATGAGCTGATGCTCGTCGTCACAAAGTTCGCTCCATTCCGCCCGGCATTTCTGCCGAGCATCCATTGCGCTCCCTTGTTCCTCCTCTCCCCGTGTAAATGTAAAGCATTTGCACGGGGTCCTAATATGACTTTCCGACCCTCCGGGTCGGCAATCGGATGGTCGTTCCCAAGGAACAGTTCATCCGGTGGGTCGAAAAGCAGTTGGGAGGTGCCAAATGAAAAAGAAGCACTGGCCCGCGCGGGATCCTGTCAAAAACTATTTCCCGCTGCCCAACGAACTCTACTCTCTGGGGCTCTCCTCCACCGCCATCGCCATCTACGGCTACCTGCTGCGGATCGAGGACCGGCAGACGTATCAGTGTCTGGCCAGCTATTTCTAACAATTTACCGGTATCTATCATCTGAATTGTGATAAGATTGTAAATTCATCTAAATGCCTCCTTATTTTTATACTACTTATTATGGTAGGGTTATTGGTGGGACGTAGGAGTTATCAGCGTTTTCTGCGGATCCCCATTCACCACTCTCTGAGCTGTTTGCCCATTCCATAGAATCTTCTTCAAGACTACCAAGGATATTGTCATCTGCTGCACTAGAAGTTGGAGGAGGTGTTTGAGTTGTACTGGAACCACTATTTCCACCACTTGGAGTGCTTGGTGTAGTAGTTGCACTTGAACTGCCACTACTTGGTTTAGTGGTTGTGCTAGATCCACTATTGCCACTACTTGGTGTGCTTGTTACTGGCTTCGTGGTGCTGAGATAATCAGACTTCACATACGCCTCTGCCCCATTAAACTCTATACGGCTCCAACCTTCTGCTGCCCCGGTTCCTATACCAGTACGAGTTACAGATTGTGCTGTGGTTAGACTTCCTAATTGATTACCACTGGCACTATATGTATCACGGACATTTACCGTGGTTGTGGCATATACCGTCTCACTTACAGAACTAAATAACTCTACTTCCTCAGTGGCCTCTTCTACTACTTCTAGGGCAATACCGCACAGAAAAGTAGGCGCGATACTGCCAGAAGTGATATAATAAGACCATGGATAAACAGATGACAATGTCTGCGCTTAGTGATGAGTTGGCGCAGGTACGGA
>NZ_JBQKJT010000029.1:0-23452 GCF_052117125.1 Candidatus Avoscillospira sp. LCP25S3_F1
AGCCTCAGCTGGTCAAGCGGATGCACTATGTCTCCTTTGTGGGGATGTTCCGTTCCGATCTGTTTGAGGGGCTTTGTGTGGGCCATGCACCCAAGAAATGCCCCATCTGCGACAGATGGTTTCTCACCATTGATGCACGGCATACCAAATACTGCGGCGGTCTGGCTCCCGGCGACCAGCGGGGACGGACGTGCCGACAAATCGGCAATCTGAGAGGCCGGGAGCAGCGGGAGCTTGCAGACGATCACCCCATCAAGGCCATTTATACCCGCCGGATTAACACCATCCTGCAAAGCACCCGCCGGGGAAAGTTGGATGAAGAGACGGCAGCAGCTATGAAAAAGCTGGCAAAAGATAAGATGCTCCGTGCGCTTTCAGATCAGCGTTATGCCAGCACTGTCTATGAGCAGGAAATGACCCAGGATGCACTTTTGAAGGCCGTACAAAAGAAATAAGCAGCGAAATATTTGAAAGGTGGTGAGGGAAAATGGATACAGCGTGGACATGGGAACTGCCCGGCTACTGTGCCAAATACAGCTTTTTGACTGAAACCAAGGGCTTGACCATGCGGGAAGCGGAACGCATCTTTCAGCTTGACCCGGAACCGCCTGCTCTGGAAAATATGAACGACTACATCATTGAGGCTGTGCGGAGCCGTGAATTGCGCTGGTTCTCCTTTTTCCTGCACTGCTATGAAAATCGGCTTAATGGCCGTGTTCGCTGTTTCCTGCTGCGGGAGGGACTGGATCGCTATGACCCGGAACGCTTTTTAGACTACAAAATGAGCTGTGTGCTTGCCATGCTGGATTGCCTCCGGGAATACGATCCCGCACAAGGAGCAGATTTTCTGACCTATGCCCATCATTTTATCGGGAACGCCCTTTTGACCTGCCGGATGCAAGAGGAGGCCGGTTCCTTTGAAAATGTGGATGAGTACAAAGCTGTGCGTGGAATTGCATGGCTCTACAATCAATCCAGCCAGTCTGAACAGGCGGCAATCCAGAAATATGCCCAGAAAAACGGTTGTACCGAGGAAACCGCAGCAAAGTTTTTGGCATTGGCCAAACAAAACCGAAGCCGTATTCCGTTTTATCAGACCATTCAGGATGAGGACAGCGAAGAAACCGGCGAGGATGTCAGCTGGGATGACCATTGGGACTATGCGGAGATTCTATGGAACGGTATCCGGGCTGAAGCTGTCCGAGAAGCGTTTGAAAAGCTGAATTACCGGGAACAGACCCTTTTGGAAAAGAGAAACGCCATCTGTATGACCTGTGGGCGGGTCAGTCCCATCAGCACCCGGTTGACCTTTGAAGAACTGGCAGTCCTCTTTGAGGGCAGCACGGCCAGTGGTGCAGAACGGGCCTACCGTAAAGCCGTGGATCATTTGGCCTGTCTGCTGACAGAAGCCGGAGTGCTTCATATGATCCGACTGAAACGCAAGTCCCAGACCAAACGCAAAAAGAAAATCGCCGCCGCTGCCTACCTATATCAGGTGGACAACGACGGCGAATGGGGTGAGATTTCGTTTGATTTTGAGGCTGGAACAGCGGAGATTATCCGCTTGGCAGAGTGGGATACGATGGTAAGCAAGAAATTTGCAAAAAAAGTAATTACTCTTATTTTGAAAAATGGGAATCTTCAGGTAAAGGAATCTATTCTCCCCGTTTCTTGTTAAAAGCATTTTTCTATTTTATTTGAGTAAGTTCGTCGTCATTCTACACCTAAAGCCTTGTACACTGCATCTTCTGCACTCTGATAGAAAATAAGGTTAAAGCATCCTATCAATTCTGACGGCACTGTCCCGAGATCAGCCGCCGATGTAATAGGCAGCAGCACCTTCTTTGCGCCACTATCAAGGCAAACCTGAAGCGCGTTTGCAAGCTCGTCCACCTTGAGCATCGTTCCTGCAATGCTGATCTCGCCCATCACCGCCAGACTGCTGAGGGTCGGCTTTCCAAGCGCAATCGAACAGAGCGCGATCAGCGTGGGAAGTGCCAGCTTCTCGGTCATGCCGATGCCCTGTAAATCCTGATAGTTGATGATATAGTCCTTCGTTGTTGTGCTGATTGCGCCGCTAATTCGGTTGCCGTTTGCTTTCAGATAGTTGAAGGCGGTATTTGCTGCTTCCTTACACTTGCCATCAGAGTTTAGTCCCGTTCGCTCAAACTTGCCGTTGCCGGGAAGCATCTGCGATTCCAGACGGAAGACGCCGATCATGCCGCTCTTTCCCTGTGAAACCGTATAGACCTGACCGGGATTGCACATTCCTTCGGGGATTAGTTTTCCGCCCCCCTGTTCGGGAACGGAAACGAAATGTTCCTCAAAGGTATCGTTATCAATGTACGAAAAATTAACATCGTAGAACTCCATGCCGCCCAGCTTTTTGAGCTGTTCCTTGACGCGGCGACGCATTTCAAGCGCAAACCTGAGGATTTCTTCAAGCTGTTCTTTCGTGAACTCCCCGTCCGGATAGAGCAGCTTGATCATGCCGCCAACCATCTTGCGGACGGCAATGGTATCGCGCTGATTAAGGTTCTTGCCAAGGCGGAAATACTTGTCCAGCGCGTCGCCGTACTGTTCCTTGCGAAGCTCACGGATGAACTCTGCTAAATAGTCAGTGATGAAGCCGTAGTCGTTGGTGAAATGCTCCGGACGGAACTTCGGTATCTCCCAGCCGGGAATATAGCAGTGCATACGGTCGAGGAATGCCGTGTCCGTTCCCATTTCGGGAGGGAACGGGTCAAAAAGGCTGGATGTTTTCAGCAGCACGTCCACGCTCTGATTGATGTTGCCGACGAAGACCATAGAAGCGGTCGCGGCTTTTTCTTCCTTGCCGCGTGCAAAGGAGCCGGACGCCATATAGTCCTTCATGATCTGGATGCCGTCTTTGTCCTTAAAGTTGATACCGGCAACCTCGTCGAAGGCAACACAGTCCCACAAGCCGACCAAGCCCACGGTTTTTCTGCCCATGTTGTAAAACAGGTTCGCGACGGTGGTCTGCCCGCCGGAAACAAGGATGCTGTTCGGGGAGATTTCCTTGTAGATATGGGATTTGCCAGTGCTTCGCGGACCCAGCTCACAGAGGTTGAAGTTGTTCTCCACAAGCGGCAGCATACGGGCAAGCAGAAGCCAGCGTTCGCGGTCATTCAGCTTATCCGGCTCATAACCGCAGGAGCGCAGCATGATCTCAAGCCACTCTTCTTCGGTGAAGTTCTTTCTGCCTTCCTTCAATTCCTCGATGTCCACATGGGGCATCTGGATCGGCGTCAGTTTCAGAATATGAATCGGCGGCGTGTCCTTATCCTCTTCGAGATACTCATATTCGAGCTGCACGATGCACCAGATACCGCCGCAGAGCAGCCGGTCAAACTTCGCGGGATAGTCCTCTGAAATGGGAATATTCTTGATACCAAGGTTGGAGAACTCCGCCTCATAGGTATCTTTTTTCATATTCAGATTGACAGTGATCTTGTCGATGACCGTGTGCATCCCACGCTGACGAAGCATGGAGAGGATCTTCTGCGCCTCGTCCGGACGGACATAGTTGTCCGCCAGGATGCGCTTGACATTCTCCACGCCGGTCTCAATGACCTCCGGATCGTCCGAGCTGCAATACTGACCAAGCAAAAACTCAAGGACATAGACCGGCACATTCGCGCCTTCCTTGATCTTCTTTGTCAGGTCTTTGCGGACAATCTTTCCGTCAAAGAACTGCCGCAGCTTCTGGTCGATCACCGCGTTTTTATCGCCGGTTTCTCCGGTCTTCATCTGCTCATCCATTCTTTTCACCTCACAGGTCAAAGCCAAAGTCATCAGCAAAAGCAATGTCGATGTGGAACTCAATCTCTTCCACGTCAATCTCGTTTGCGATCACCAGACGGTAGACTTTCTTCTTATCATACGTTCCGGCTTTCAGATTGAACCGGACACGGAACACGCGATCTGCCGCGTTGTCACTGGTCTTATCCGCGATGACTGTCTGCCGGTCACTGATCACCACGCCCTCATCGTCCGTCATGTAGATGGAGTAGGTGCAGGGCTGGATTTTATCGCCCACGGGCTGACGCTGGTGGAACTCCAACGAGAAGATCAGGTTGGAAATCTTGCGGCTTTCGCTCAGGAGCTTCAGCTCCGCGTTTTTAACCTCAACGTAATTCTTATTGCTCGTGCGGAGGTTCTTGAAGGCGATCACAGGCACGACAAGCTCCTGCAAGCTGATACCGCCGTGGACATAGTTCTCACCGCCGCCCTGAACCTTCATGCGGATGGTGTCCTGCGGGGCATAGCCCTTGATGGGCGTTCCGTCCAGCTCCCTTTCCAGATTGACGGGAAGCAGGAAATCAGCAGTTGTGTCAGGAGCGGTCAGCGCATAACGCCGTCCAAGCTCATACACGTTGCCAGAGAAGGCTTTCCGGTCAATCTTGTCGCTCTCATTCAGAGGCTTATAGGTATAGAGGAAGCCGTGATCCGCTGTAATGAAAATGTTCGTTCCGCTCAGTTCGTTCACGATAATACGCAGAATGCCGGAAATCTCCTGAATTGCCGTCTCACAGGCATCAAAGACTTTGGACTCCGTAGGGGCTTTGTCTCCAATGGCGTCGATGGAGTTGTGGTAGATGTAAATTACATCTTTCCCGGCAACCAACTCCCGCCGTTCATCCTTCTTCATGTTCAGAAGGTCATTGTATTGAATGGCAACGCTGGCTTTCGGCGTCGCGTTCAGGATCGCGTTTCGCTCCACGGTGGAACGGGTGGGATTTCCGTCAACGAGAACGTCCATACTGTCGTTCACGGAAATGCTCTTTGCCGGAAGAAGGGCTGCCATACCAAACTTCGTGATGGACGGGAAGATCGCCTGCATCGACTCCAACTCGGCGCTACCCTTTGTGGTGCGGACAATGCGCTCGGAAAGCTCGGAGGCAACCTCATAGCGAAGCGCGTCCGAGATGATCACGAATGCGCGGGTGTTCTTACTGCTTGCGGGAGCGACATATCTCTTATAGAAATCCCGCTGCTTCTCGATCTCTGAGATGTAGCCAAGCGTAGCAAGGTCATCTGCCGCTGCGTTTGTCCAGCAAGCGGTCAGTTCCCGGAGGAACCAGTTCTGATACAGCGCCTCAACAAACTCCGTCGAGTGCTTCAAGCCGTCTTCCAGAGTGTCATTTGCATTCTTGAGAGAGTTGCCGAAGGCATAATGGAAGTGGCGATAGTAGGCATCCATACGGCAGAGATCACTCGTATAGAGCTTCCAGATTTTCTTCGGCTCGACGATATGGAATCCGCCGCCGTGTTCCTGATAGAAGCTCTGCATCTTTCCGATGAAGAAGAGGCAGTCAAAATAATTTGAAAACCGCTTGTACCATCCGGCTGTCCGTCTGTTTTCACAGACCTTCCTAATGAGATCGACCTTCACAACATGGTCGCTGATCTCAGCATAGAGCTGTTTCAAGATGCTCTCGTTGATGCACGGGAAGACGTCTCCCGTAATCAGCGTTTCCGGCTCAAATTTGTCAAAGCGCGTCGGAAGCTGCAATTCGTTCTCCACGGTGCGGCACAGCTCGTACAGGTCCTCATTATCCTCGCGGGAACGCCATTCATGGACGATGCTGTAACAGTACGCCTTGTTGGTCTCAGAAACGAAGCGCTCCAAGCCTTTCAGAACGGAGGTGTTCATCGTCTGAGAAAGCGCGGTCAGCAGAACGTGCGCTGCAAAGTGGCCCAGAGGCTTGTCTTCTTCCTCGATGTAGCCGGTGTACTTCCGCGCAAGCTGCCAGAAGGCTTCGATACTGCCAAACTTGCGGATGTTCTGCAAGACGCTGTTTGTCTCTTTATCGAGACCTGTAGCAAGGACGGCGATGATGACATCCTGCGCAGAGCCTTCGCTCAAACCGGCGAGAACCGCCATAATGTCGATATGGAGTTGGAGGGGCGTCTGATAGTCCCGCCCGATCCTGCGCAGCTTTTGAATACGCTCCTTGCTGTCGAAGAACCTTGCATAGAGCTTGACCGTCTTCCGCATTGCGGCAGACGGTGCGATGTTCAGCTCATCCATCTGCATGGAGATAAAATCCGCGCGGAAGGTCTCGCTGTAATATTCAATGTCCTGAAGCCAGTTGTCTTCGTCGCTGGTGTATGTAATCGGGCAATAGATAAGATAGTTGCTGTCCAAGTCATCGTGAAGCAGCAACTTCTTGACGGCAAAATTATTTGTGCCGGTCAGCTTGATGATCTTGACTCCCTCCAAATTCAGCTCGTCAACGTCTTTCTCAAACTCCCGATCCTCGTCCTTCCAGAAGACGATCCTGTGGCGATAGAACTCCGGCAAGGGGGCTGCAAAACGTCGCTTTAATTCCCACTGTACTTTTTCATTCTGCATCAGTTCTCATCTCCTTCGGTAGTGTCGGGATTTTTTCTAAAAGGGTACTGCCTATAATCCCTCTATACTGTTCATATAAATGCCAAGACTTAATTTCATCGCCTTTTGTCCAACCAGAGACATAGAAATCCTCCGTTTGCAGTGATCTTTTATATCCCTTTGAAGATAATGCTTGAGCGTACTCATCTAAGAGGATGGGAAGTTTTTGCAATGCAAGCTCTTCAAAGCAAAGACGATCCGTTTTATCATCGAACAACAAAAAAGCAACACCAGGACGCATTCCCCATTTTTCGCAGTACCAATTATTTTCGCAACGGGCAAGACAGTTAAATAACTTCCCATTTATAGAATCCCTATCGAAAAATAAATATGTCAAAGACATCTCGTGATTTAAGCGCACTGTGGACGTTTGCGGAAACGGAATGAGTGTTCTATATCCATCGAGATAAATTACTTTCTCAGAATAAATGAGCGTTGTGTGATATTTTATTTCAAGATCACTTACTGAAAAACTTGTATCGTGTTGGTGATCAGCAATGTTATTTATAATGCTGTTTTCTTGATACTCTCGTTGATTTTCTATTTCGTTTATTCTGATCTGAAACTCAGGATAAAGCGAGTGGTACTTAAGGTCGCTGTTATTATAATCCCCAAGCCAGTCATCAGGTGAGTCCAACATCAGAAGCAGTTTTTCTGTAACACTTAGGTCAACACCAATTCTTTTGCGCCATAGATATTCAACCTTATCAATATCCGCAAATCCCTTTTGAGGCGTGTTCGTATCACCGATGCGGGTATAGATGTGACCTGATTGGACACACCTCTTCCCATCATTAAATGGCTCGACAAGAAAGTAGGGTGTTTTTCTCGTGTTTTTGATAATTATTACATCGACAAAACGGTTTTCTGTAAAGGGCAATGTCTGAACATAGACAGCTGGTCTAATTCCACCGCCAAACTTAATATTCTTCAAAAAGTCAATCAAGTTCTGCTGGGATTTGCGATTTACTTCCGGAACACCTTTAATTCTAACGCCATCTTCATGCTTACTATCACTTACTCCAATAATGAGATAAGCGTCCCTATTTGCAAGGTTATTTGCCATACAAATAATGTCGTGAAGCAGATCAGCTTTGTTTTCATGCCACTGAACCTTAAAGTCCCAGTAATCGCCTTCGGTTTTCAGATCAATCAGCTCGCTGATCTCTTCATATAAGCTCATGGTGTGTCTCCTTTGTTACTTAATCCTCGCCAACACATCGGCAAACAGTTCGTAGTTATGCTTTACGCCGTCATCCAAGTCGATCTCGATGTTCTGGTCGGCAAGATGGTGAACCTTTTCCTCGTATTTTTGCAGCTCGGTCGCTTGATCTTGGAATTTCTTCTGTTGCTTCGTCAGCTTCACGCGCTCGGATGCGCTGGCATGGTCAATAGCATCACCGAGCTGGGCAAGCTGGGTGCGGTAACGCTCCTGCTGCTCATGCACATAGTCGGTGCGCAGACGGGCGAGAAGATCGCGCTGATAGCGGTGCATATAGCACAGCGCCTTGAAGCCGTTCTTCTTGCCGCTGTCAAAGAGCCAGTAGATCGGACGCTTCTGATAGGTTTTCAGATGGTCGGCATAGAAGTCATTCAGGAAGTAGCTGCGGATCACCTCGCGGGGCGTACCCTTGCCGCCGAGCGCGTCGGCAACAAACTTGAGGTTTTCTTCCAGCGTATCATCGCCGTAGACCTTGCGGACAAACTCCGCGAAACGTCCGGTAATATCATCGTCAAAATACTCATCATCGCAGATGGGGATGATATTGTCGCTGTCCGGGATGATGGTCTTGTACTTGCTGGCGTCCCATTCGCCGCCCGCGTAGGCAAGCCCGTCCACGTCCAGAGAGTAGCGTCCAAACATACATCCCACGGCAAAGGAAATGAGGGAGACGATCTCGTCGCGCATGGTGCGGACATAGTTGCTGCCCTTCATAGATTCCGGCACATCGTCTTTGCTGTCAAACACGCGATGCACAGTCACATCCTTGTCCGCAACATCCGGCGTCAACTCGTCCTGCAAGCCGTAAATGTCAATGAAAATGCGGTTGAGTTCTTCTTCGTTCTTTTTGAGCTGCTGGAAGCGCTCTTCGCACTCGGCTTGCCAAGCAGCATATTTCTCGGAAATCAGTCTTCCCATATCAATTATCCCTCCAACAGTTCGGTAAATGTCTTGCTGATCAGGTCGCAAGTTGGTCGCAAGTTAGTTTTAAGTTAGTCGCAAGTTGAACGCAAAAAAGCATTTGAAATCGACGGTGAATCACTTGATGATAAACCATCTCGCAGCGCTGGTTTTGCCTTTGCAGACCACTTTCCCGTCTTCCTTGAGTTCCCGCATCAGCACTTGAATCTGATTGCGGTTGAGACCTGGCAAAACTTGCTGCAATTCTTTGAACGGAGTACCAACTTCGTTGTTCTGGCGGATGTGCTTTAGCAGCAGCTCCTTGTTGGTATCTCGATCCAATCCGACGTGTCTTGTATGCACACCGGTTTTGCCCGTCGCTGCATAGAGACTTCTGGCAAGAACATACTTCTTGCGACCGATATGCTCGACAATGCCCAGCTCGATCAGCCGATTCAATCGAGACTGCATCTTCTCGTTCAGCGGTCTTTCGTGGTACAGAGCATCAATCACAAGGAAATCCTCGGTGGACAGCAGCTCCGCGCCTCTTTCGCTGATCCGATTGAGAACGGAAAGCATCGCTTTGTCGATGATCAGTCCGTTCAGCGTAACACTGACGAAAAAGTCATCCGTGCCTGTGAAATCGGGAAGCGGTTTTGCCTCCTGCACACTCAGCTCAAACATCAGGTTCATGCCCTGTCCGGAACGCTCTACCATGCCGCAGAGCGAAAGGATCTCCGCAATGCGGCGGTTGCGCGGGAGTTGGCGATCCAGTATGTTGTCGAGCGTAATGCCGAAGGGAAGTCCTCCAGGACTTTCGACAACCAATCTGTCGCGGAACTGGCGGACAAAGATGCTGCCGCCAAACTGATAGTTTCTGTGGCTCACCGCGTTCAGGATTGCTTCTCGGACAACGCGCTCATTGAAGGTCGCAATGTCAAACACGAAAAAGCCTTCCTGATAGTGCTGCTTGTCGTTCCGCAGATTGACAAGCTCCCACACGCGGTCATAGCAAGCGAAAAAGCCGACCTTAAACTCTTCTCTCTGATTGGCAGGACCTGACGCTTCGGAGGAACGATACTCAAAAATGATCTCAGCCTGCGGCAGATACTTGATGATCGCTGCGTTCTTTCCGAACAGGATCAGGGCTGCATACGTCACGCCTTCATCCGTGATTGCGCCGCAGTCATGGAGAAGCTGCTGCTTTGACAGCGTGGCAAGCTGCTTTTTTCCGCTCTTTTCGATCCACTTGGCACGGAAGTTTTCAATGGCGGTCTCGTCCAAATCATCGACCGTTGCCCCGGCGCAGATCGTCCCGGAGAAATCACCGCCGGTCTCTTCATAGATGCTGCGGCGCATATCCTCCGGCATGGGCTTGAGGGTATCGCCCTCGTAAATCCACGCTACGCCATCATATTGTACCGGCAAGCCGATTGGACGGCTTTTCACGTCGAAGACCAGAACCCGCTTTCCTTCGTAGTTGAAAAGCTGAAAATCAACATTAACCTTCAATTTCTCAATCAAGCCCATGCGGGTACGCTCCGGCTGGTCAAAAGCCGCGCTTCCGACCACGCTGCGGGGTCTCTTGTCTGTGATGCCAAATACCAGCTTGCCGCCGCCATTATTCGCCAAAGCGCAGCAGCACTTCGCCGCCTCTCCAAAGTCAAACCGATTTTTGGCTTCCTTGAATTGGACGTGTTCGCCCTCTTTGGCTTCCAGAAGCCCTTGAACAGTTTCTAAATATGGCATGGCGTTTCTCCTTTAATTTGGTGTGCGCTGACTGCAAGGATGTTCAATCTCTCACTCTTTGGAGCTGGGACTATTATATCAGGATCGCTCACTCCACACTGAGTTCTCTCTCAATGGGATGGAATGCAACAACGGTTCCGTCAATAGGACCGGAGTCCGTGCTGCTATACATCTTTTGCTCGACATCATATCCCATCTTATCCAAGAGTACTTCAACTCGTTTGATATATTCGTCAACAAGCGACCTGCCCTCTCGGTTACGATAGCACTCTGTTTTGAGAATGAAAGTATCTAAATCTCCATCAAGAAAGGGGCGATCATAGATTTGAATGGACACTTCCTCGCTTTTGTCAAAGATCTGCTGAACTTTATCACATATCATTCGTAGTTTCTGAATTTCCATCAGAATTCTTCTCCTTTTTAATAGGGCGGACTTTGCAGCCCGTTTCAATTTTCATCTTCTTTTCAAGCCTGCTTTCATATCCAAGGATTGTTTCAAACTCAGAAACAAAGGTATCTTTCTTTTGCAGCAGTTCTTTCTCATAAGATGATTCTGTGGCTTCTTTGCCGTCATTCAACTTTTTTTCCTCGTTAAACAGAGCAGAGATAAAACTTTCCAGTGCGTCTTGTGCTTTATCCATTCGATCTTTCTTGTTAATTCCCACAAGAAGTCCTAACGACAGTAGCATCTTGCGATCTTCTTCAAGGCAAGACCGAGCGTAGGAAATCTGATGAAAATAGGATACTGCCATTTTTTGCACCTCTTCTTCAATACCACATAGTTGCAAAATACAATTTTATTATAGCATATTTCAATGCCAAAAGCGAGAAAAATTATGTGAACGCATTGTTTTTTGCCCAAAATTATTTATTTCAAAATAGCACCCACTTATTGCAAAAGCAAAACACCAGTGCTACACGATAGGTGATGGCACTGGTGCTTCTATTATTAGTATTCTGTTACAAGGTTGAAGTCGTGTAAGCGTGGGTTTGGGTATATAGTATCTTTAACTTTGGGAAACTCCTTGTTCCCATTTTGAGATTGTTTGCCGCACCACATTCAGTTTTACAGCGAGGTCTTGTTGCGAAAGCCCCTTAGAGGTTCTAAGCGCTTTGATGTTTTCGTTTAACATGTGGGCTCACTCCTTTCGCTCACATTGTAGAGGGAATGGCCCGTTGCCGCAAGCAACGCGGATTAACATGGACTCTTTCAGGCAATTTTCTCCGCAAATCGTCCGGATACAGCGCCTGCTGACGCTTGAGACAGCCGGGAACAAAGGGGCGCATCCACCGGCGCTTGGCGGGGCCGGTCCCAAAGGCACGGCCCCGAGTGTCCGCAATAGTTTAGCAGAGAGTGTCAACGGGCGGAGGGGAGGGATAGCTTCCCCATGACGGCGGCGTGTTTTGCGCCGGTAACGGTGGGCAGTACGTTAGGAAGGCCGGCCAGGAAACGGTCGCCCAGGAGAGCAAACGCCACCGCTTCCTTGGCGTCGCTGCTCAGACCCAGATCCTCCTGTGTGCGCACGTGGACCCCATGGACGCCAAGCCGCCGTGCGAGGGCAGCCAGAAGCGTTGGATTGTAGCTTCCGCCGCCGCCGGCAATCAGCTCCGCGGCCCGGTATTGGGGCAGGACATAGCGCGTATAGGCATCCGCGATGGACCAGGCGGTGAGCTCCGTCGCCGTGGCCGCCAGATCGTCAAAGGAAAGTCCGTTTTCCCGACCGTAGGAGAGAAGTTTCGCGGTGTACTGCTCCCCGAAATGCTCGCGGCCGGTGGTCTTGGGAAGGGGCAGGGTGTAATATGCATCCTGGCTGAGTGTTTGCAGCAGCGTTTCACAGACCTTGCCGCGGGCAGCGGCAGCACCGTCCCGGTCGAAGCGCTCGGCCCCGTTGGTGGCGGCGGTCATCACGGCGTCAATGATCATATTGCCCGGTCCGGTATCAAAGGCGTAGACCGCCTCCGGCGCCGCACCGGCGGGCAGAACGGTCATGTTGCCGATGCCGCCGATATTCTGCAGGAGGATGGTTTCCCCGTCGCGGCGGTAGAGCAAGTATTCTGTAAACGGCACAAGGGGCGCGCCCTGGCCGCCGGCGGCCATGTCGGCCACACGGAAATCGGAGACAGTGGGAATACCGGTGCGTTCTGCAATGACCGCGCCTTCTCCGATCTGCACGGTACACCGTATGGGGTAGCCGTCGGTGGTGTCCGCCACAGGGGCGTGCCAAATGGTCTGGCCATGGGACGCAATAAAATCCACATCGCCCGGACGGACTCCCCCTTCCTGGATCACCGCCAGCGCCGCGGCGGCAAAGTATTCGCCCAGCAGAAAATTCATATAGCCCAGCTTGTCCACCGTTGCGTTTTTCGGCTGAAACAGCCCAAATATTTTTTCTCGGATCGCTTCGGGGTAGGGCGTATTCTTGAAGGCCAGCAGCTCGACCTTCGGCCTGTCGCCGCTGCCTGCCAGTTCCACAAGCGCGGCGTCGATTCCGTCCACGGATGTGCCGGACATCAGCCCGACGGCCAGGCGGCAAGGCTTATTGGCGATACGTTCCATCATGTTACTGTTCCCTCCTCGTAAAGCTGGTTGGGCCGTTTTGAGAAAAACACCCCAATCTTCCGTGTAAATTGCATGATTGAACTGGTGGTGTGTGCATGATATAATATTATACAATTTATACAATATTTTCAAATTGAACAATACCATGATACAATATTTCTCGACAAATGAAAAGGAGTTTTTTGATTGAGTATTGTCGCACCGCTGATGCGCAGGGCCGTGGAGGAAGCCGTGTTTCCCTACGGCGAATGGATGCTTTTTGACCGGTCCGGCGTGCTGGAGACCGGAGCCACCGAAGGGGAGGGGGGACGCTGGTTCGACCTTGCCTCCCTCACAAAGCTCTATACGGCGACGGCGGTGCTGGCACTGGCGTCGGAGCAGGGAATATCCCTGGAAAACTCGGCGGGAGAACTGCTTGGAACAACCGAAGGTGTGCTGGGCCGGAGACTATGTGAAATTTCACTGCGTGCCCTGCTGACCCATACGGCGCGGCTTCCTGCCTGGTACCCTTTTTATGCAGACGGCCGCTCGTTTTTTGAAATTCTGGCGGAACTTCCCACCGGCGAAGCCGGTATGGTATACAGCGACATCGGCTATATGCTCTTGCGGGAGGTGCTCTGCGCCGTGACCGGGCTGACGCTACAGGAGATTGTCCGCCGGTACGTCTCCGGGCCGTTGGGAATTGAGGAATTGTGTTTTCACCCGGACCGGGCGCTTCCGCTGGTGCCATCCTGCCGCGATAACGCGGTGGAAGAAACCATGTGCCGGGAGCGCGGCATGGACTTTGACCGGTTCCGGCCGCATTTTACCGATGTGATCGGCGAGCCCAACGACGGCAATGCCTATTATTATTTTGACAGCGTGAGCGGCCATGCCGGGCTGTTCGGCACCTGCAAGGCGGTGGCTGGACTGGGACAGTTTTACCTGAACACGGAGGACCCGGCGTTTCTCGGCGCCGTCACGCCGCAGCCGGGGTGCGCCGGACGCTGCCTGGGCTTCCACACCGGCGGCGCATTTCCCACCGGTTGTGGGCACACCGGATTTACCGGAACAAGCCTTTGGATTGACCGGGAAGCAGGCATTGGGCTTGCCATGCTCACCAACAGGCTGTATTACGACCATCTGCCGCAGGCGGATATGAACGCCTTCCGCCGTGAAGTCCACACGGCCTTGGCGAAGGAATTTTATTGAGGAAAGCGAGTAGATTGCATTGGAACAAATCAATCAGCTGCCAACCGAGCAGCGGAATCCGAATACCGCGGACATTGACCGCGTTTCCACCCTGGAGATCGTGCGCAGGATCAACGAGGAGGATAAGAAAGTGGCCTATGCCGTGGAGCGCGAGCTGGAAAGCATCGCCAAGGCGGTGGACGCAATCCAGGAAGCCCTCCGTTCCGGTGGAAGGCTCATCTATTGCGGCTGCGGCACCTCGGGACGATTGGGCGTATTGGATGCTGCCGAGTGCCCGCCTACCTATTCTGCTGATCCCGGTATGGTCGTGGGCGTGATAGCTGGCGGTGAACGCGCCATGTTCAAGGCCGTCGAAGGCGCCGAGGACAACACGGAGGCCGGGCGCGAGGACATGAAGCAAATCCATCTCAGCGCCAAGGACGTGCTGGTGGGCATTGCCGCCAGCGGGCGGACGCCATATGTGCTGGGGGCCATGGCCTATGCCCATGAGATTGGCGCAAAGACGGTAGCGCTCACCTGCAACAAGGCGTCGAAGATGAACGCGGCTGCCGACATTCCCATTGGTGTGGAGACCGGCCCCGAGGTTATCACCGGCTCCACGCGTATGAAGTGCGGGACCGCAGAGAAGATGGTGCTCAATATGCTGTCCACCGGCGCTATGATACGGCTCGGCAAGGTGTACGGCAATCTCATGGTGGATGTCATGCCGACCAATGAAAAGCTGGTCCGCCGCGCCATCTCCATTGTTGCCACCGCCGCCCATGTCGATGAGGATGTGGCCCGCCGGACGCTGGAAGCGTGCGGCTTTTCAGTTAAAACCGCCATTGTTATGCTGGTTCGGGGCGGCAGCGCCGAGGAGGCCAATGAGCGCTTAAAAGAAACCGGCGGTGTTATCGCCAAAGCGTTGGGGGAGGTCTGAACATGGATAGGAAATGCGCCGTCGGCCAGCGGATTATGGCCGGATTTCCCGGCACAGAGATTGACGAGGCATTTGCCGCGCTGGTGCGGGAGTACAAGATTGGCAATGTGATCTTGTTCCGCCGGAATGTGGAAAGCCGGGAGCAGCTTACCCGCCTTTGTGCGGAGCTGCGGGCATTGATCGTTTCAGAGACCGGCATGGAGCCGTTGATTGCCATAGACCAGGAGGGCGGTGTTGTGACCCGCCTCTCCGACGATATGCTCAATACCCCGGGGGCCATGGCCCTGGCTGCTGCCGGCGGCGACGCACCGTACCGGGCCGGGTTCCTCACCGCCCGTGAACTGAGCGGCTGCGGCATCAATTTCAATCTGGCTCCTGTGTTGGATATCAACTCCAACCCGGCCAATCCCGTCATCGGCGTGCGCAGTTTTGGCGATGACCCGGAGCGGGCGCCGGCGCTGGCGTTGGAATTCCTGCGCGGTACGCTGGAGGGCGGCGTCATGGCCTGCGGCAAGCATTTTCCGGGACACGGCGATACTGCGGTGGACTCACATTTGGGCCTGCCCCTGGTGGAGAAAAACCGGGAAATGCTGGAAAAATGTGAACTTCTGCCATTCCGCCGGGCCATGGCGGCGGGTATCCCCGCCATCATGACGAGCCATGTGCTGTTCCCGGCGCTGGAGCCGGAGAAACTTCCGGCCACCATGTCCCGGCGCATCTTGACCGGGCTGCTGCGCCAGGAGCTGGGGTTTGGCGGAGTTATCATCAGCGACTGCATGGAGATGGACGCCATCGCAAAATTTTACGGCACAGTTGAGGGCGCGTCGGCCTCCATCGCCGCCGGTGCGGATATCGTCTGCATTTCCCATACGGCTGCACTGGCCCGTGAAACGGCAGAGCGGCTGTACGCTGCCCTGGAGAGCGGGAAGCTGCCCGGTGGGGAATTTGAGTCTGCCCTTGAACGCATTGCGGAAGCCAAACGCCGTTTTGCGGTACCCCGCGACCGATCCGGCACAACCGAGGAAGACGCGCAGGCGGTGCGGGAGATGCTGGCCAGATCCTTTACACTGCTGCATGCACCCATGCCGGATTTGGGCGACAAACCGTTTTTCACAGGCAGTGGCCCCGTCCGGGCAAGTTTGGTTACCAGCCATGTCAGGGAAACGCCGCCGTTTCCCACTTATATGGCAAATACCCTTGGCGGCAATTCGCTGGTCACAGCCGACGAGCCGGACGATGCGGAGATTACGAAGGCGGTACAGGCGGCGGCGGAGAGCAGCTGCATCATCCTCAGTACCTACAACGCGCATTTAAAGCCGGGACAGCTGGCGCTGATGAAGGCGCTGGGGGAGCTTGGCAAGCCAATGGCTGTGGCCTCGCTGCGAAATCCCTATGATCTGCTGAGTCTGCCGGATGGGGTTGCCGGTATTGCCGTCTGGGAATATACGGCCCGCGCACTGGAAGTCTTGGTGCCATTCCTTGCGAAAAAGCGCGAATTTACAGGCAATATGCCTCTAATTCATTCGTTTTTTTAAATAATATGCAAAATTTTTAAAAATAAAAAACCAGCTTATTTGGTAATACTGAACATTTTTTCTTTACATTTTGTGACTAAACTGTTAAAATGTCTAAAAAGAGACGCTGCCTGTGTCTTTTTTTAGAGAGGAAAAAAGTTCAATTACAGGAAAATAAGGAGGATATCATGAAAAAAGTACTTGCACTTGCCTTGGCCCTGATACTCTGCGTTGGAATGTTTGCCGGTTGCGGTCAAAAGTCCGAATCTCAGAATACAGAGGGCGGCGCCCAGACATCCGACACACAGACTGGTGATGCCGGCAGCGGCACCAGTGGCGATCCTGCGGAGCTGACGCTTTGGCTTCCCATCTATCAGTTCGGCGACGGTATCAGCGACGAGGATTTCTGGAATGAAAAGCTCGACGCCTTTGAGGCCGAAAACAATTGTGTGATCAACCTGGAGATTCTCTCCTGGTCCGACTATGCCACCGTTATCTATACGGGCATGCTGTCCGGCGCTGGCGAAGGCCCGGATGTGGTCTATGTCACCGAGACATACGACTTGATCAACGCGGGCTTGCTGGCGCCGCTGGACGAGTACATCACCCAAGAGGACCAGGAGAAGTATGTGTTCCTTGACCAGGGCGCTTACAATGCCGAGGGCCAGCTCTGCACCTGGCCGATGATGGCGGGCAACCCCTGCGTCGTCTTCTACAACATGGATATGCTGGAAGCGGCCGGCATCACCGAGCTTCCCACTACCTGGGACGAATTCTATGATGTCTGTGTCGCTCTGAAGGAAGCCAACCCCGATGTGTGGCCCTTCATCCAGTCCTGGGGCGCCACCAACGGCGTTTCCGCCATGCTGGCGAGCTTCTGGCCCTTCTTCTTCCAGGCCGGCGGCACGGTCCTCGACGATCAAGGCAACTTGAACCTGGACAGCGAAGCCACGCTGGAAGTGCTCAACTTTATCAACAAGCTGAAAGTGGACGGCATTTTTGATGACAGCATCGTTACGATGGATGACCCCAACGGCAAGTTTGTCAACGGTGAAGCCGCCATCATCATCAATGGTACCGGCAACGCTGCTACCTACACCGAGCAGGGCATCAACTGGCAGTGCAGCCTGGGCCTGGAAGGCTCCAGCGGACTGGCAACAAACTTCTCGGTGGACTCCCTGGCCGTCGCCAGCTACTGCGAGGAAAAGGCGCTTGCGGCCGATCTCATCAAGTACATCACCAGCGCGGAGTGCATGGATGATTACCACGAGCAGATCTACGGCATGCCGTCTCTGACCACCGATGCCACCTACACCGAGTCCGAGCCCTTCCAGAGCATGTACACCGACGATGCCGACAAGATGCACGTCGTTCCCTCCTTTGAGGGCTCCGCTTCCTTCATGGATCAGTTCCAGCAGAACGTCCAGGGTATGCTGATGGGCCAGCTCACACCCGAACAGGTCATTGAGCAGACCATGACCTACTACAACGAGCAGATCGTTTCTTAACAGCTTTACGAAGAAACCGGGCATTGCCGGAGGCCGACTATGCCCGGTTTCTCTTTTTGAAAAAGCGGAAATGAGTGTGGTGAAAAAATGTTTAAAACAAAAGGGAGGGAATTATCCCCTCTGATGCGCCGACAGGCTGCGTATGGAATTGCGTATATTACGCCGGGAATGCTGATATTCCTCGTCTTCTGTATTGCGCCCATCTTTATGACGGTGTTCTATAGCTTCACACAGTACAATCTGGCCCAGCCGCCCGAGTGGATCAACTTAGAGAATTACCAGAAGGTATTCACCAACTCACAGCTGCGAAGGGCTCTGTTCAACACCGTAATCTATGTGATTATTACCGTACCGCTCCAGACGCTGCTGGCCATGTTTGTGGCAAACTTTCTGGCGGAGTACTTGAATAACCGGTACGGCCGCTTTTTGCGCAGTGTCATTTTTATTCCCACCCTGGCATCCTACGTTGCCGCCGCTTCTGTCTGGGAAGTAATTCTGGCGTCCAAAGGCGGATTGCTCAACGAGATCCTGGGTATCTTCGGCGTAGGCCCGTTCAACTGGCTGGGGGAGCCCACATCGGCGCTGATCTGCGTATCGCTGGTGGCCGTGTGGAAGAGCGTCGGTTATTTTACAATTATCTTCTACGCCGGCATTATGAACGTCGATGTCAGCGTGCGGGAGGCTGCCCTGATCGACGGCGCTACCCCGAGCCAGCGCTTCTGGAAGATCACGGCCCCGCTGCTCAAGCCCATCACCTATCTGAATGTAACCTTGGGCATCATCTGGTCGTTCCAGGCGTTTGACATTGTTTACAAGCTCACCGGCGGCGGACCTTTCGGCGCCACATCCACGGTTGCCTACATCATCTATGCCTATGCGTTCCAGGATTTCCGCATCGGCTATGCCAGTGCGGTTGCCGTGCTGCTGCTGTTGGTGATTCTCATAGTCCACTTTATTCAGCAGCGTTTCTTTGAAGGAAAGGAGGACTGAACATGATACAGAGAGAACGCCGCGGCTGGCGCTTTATTGTGGGCGTGATTCTGGTCACGTTGTTTGCCGTGATGTGTATTGTCCCGCTGGTATATATGATTCTGGTCTCCTTTGCTGATACTACGACTATGTATATCCGCTGGAGCGACATCAAACTCTTTGATTTTTTCAACTATCGCTATCTCTTTGAGAACCGCAATTTTGGCCGCCCCATCCTCAACAGCTTGATCGTCGTTGTGATCAGTGTGATCGCCGTCGATCTGCTCAGCTGCACCATGGCTTACGGCTTTGCCAAAAAGCCCATCCCCGGCAAAAAAGGACTGTTCAATATTGTCCTTTCCACCATGATGATTCCGACACAAGTGGTGTTTATCTCCCTCTATGTCATGATGCGGCAGTGGCATCTGCTGAACACCTATATTGCTTTGGTGATTCCACTGGTCGGTGCGTTCGGCGTCTTTATGATGCGGCAGTTTATCAGCGGTGTGCCCAACGATTTTATGGAGGCAGCGCAGATTGACGGATGCAGTGAGATCCGCATCTATACGCAGGTCATCCTGCCCATGGTCAAGCCGGCCAGAATCACCTTGGCCATCTTTACCTTCAACTCCGCATGGAACGCGCTGCTCTGGCCGCTGATTGCAGCCACCAAGAATGAGATGCAGACCCTGACCGTTGCAACAAGTTCTCTGACAAGCTACTTTGCCACAAACTACGGACCACCCATGGCGGCGGCTACGCTGTCCTTCCTGGTGCCCTTCATTCTCTATTGCTTTATGCAGAAGCAATTTGTGGAAGGCATCGCCCTCGGCGGCGTAAAAGGATGAGCGCTTCGCTCATCCTTGCGCCGGGCGGCGCGGACAGGCTCCCGGAATGCATCGAAATTTTTCGCGGCACCGCCATTTGGGACAGATATTTTGCGGACGGCGACAGGCTCCAGCGTTCCTTAAACAGGGCCGCGGAAAACGGAGAACTTTGGTGTGCGCTCACGCCGGAAAACGATCTTGTCGGCGTCATGCGTGTTGTTCCGAGGGGCTTTTGCGGCCTGTATCCCTACCTATCGCTCATTGGGGTAGCCCCGTCAGCCCGCGGAAGGGGCGTCGGCCGCTTCTTGATGGGCGAATTTGAGCGTATGGCACGGGAAGACGGCTGTCACAGAACAAGTCTGTTGGTGAGTGCGTTCAACGCTTCCGCGCTGAAATTCTATCACGCGCTGGGGTACTGGGAGCTGGGAGCCATCCCCGATGCCGTGAAACCCGGCATTACGGAGTATGTACTGCTGAAAGACCTGCATACTTGGGAGGTATGAGAAATGCTCACGGATGCTTTGGGCGTGAAGCGGCTGCTGGCGCCGTGGGACTATACGCCCGATGCCGTCCAGACCTATGGCCGGGCGCTGGAAGCCGCCATGCGGCATTCGGCGGCAAGGACTGTATTGGAGCATACGGTTTCTGCCTATGAGGCGGGGGAGGACGTTGCAATCCGCGACATTCTTGCCAAGATGGATGCCTTTGCCGATGTGTGCGGAGAAAGCGCCTATACAATGCGCATGCTGCCGTATCTCTGCCTGCTGGAACCGGCAAAGGCAAAATACGTCTCTGTGGGCCTAAGTGAGACGATTTACCACGATTCCTTTGCGGACCTTCTGTGGAAGACGCGGGAATGCCACAGGGTCTACGGCGTTTGGGGTTCCTTTGTTGCACCGTGGTTTTATCGCTTTTTTGAATTGCGCTGTTTCGCGTTGGGACGGCTTCAGTTTGAAGCTGTATCCTTTCAGGCCGATGCGCCGCTTCCCCGGGGTGAGCGCGTGATCAATGTCCATATTCCATCCAGCGGTCCGCTGCGCGTGTCCGAGTGTGAAGACTCTTACGCACGGGCTGTGGACTTTTTCGGCTTTGCGCCGGGGGATACTGTACCGTTTGTCTGTGACTCCTGGCTGCTTCACCCGCTGTGTGCCCAACTGCCGGAGAACTCCGGCATCCGGCGCTTTGCTGCGGACTATCAGCTGTTGTACGTCATAGACGACCCGAACTACTCAGACCTGTGGATTCTCTTTGGCAAGCCCTGGGACTGGAATGTGCCCGCGCTGCCGGAGGATACCGCTCTGCGGCGGATATTCAAGCGTCATCTGCAATCCGGAGGAACTGTCGGACGCGGATATGGATTGTACCAAAGGAAGGGATAAGCCATGGGGATGCCTTGTACAGGTATCCCTCTTTTGCTTTTGGAGAGGGATCGGGAAGGACAGAAATAGAAATCAATAGCATATATGGTGTGCGCAGCCCAGCCGAGCGAAAGGTGGCCGGGGATTTCTTTTTGCCGGAGCTGTGCGTTACCGCTCTGTGCATGAAAAATGCCGCTGTGGCCAAACTGCTGCCTGACCGCTTTTCGCAGTGCAGCAAGCACTATAGTTGATCTGGGAGGAAATCATGAAAATAACCGGTTTTCGATTGGGGATGCTCTCCGCTCCGCTGCGCGTGCCGTTTCGAACGGCACTGCGAGAGGTCAGCCACGTCCATGATATTGTGGTGGAGCTGCATACGGAGGACGGTGCCGTTGGCAGGGGAGAGGCGCCTCCCACTGCCGCGGTTACGGGTGAGACCCTTGGTTCCATCGAAGCTGCCTTGCGCGGCCACATCTGCCCGGCACTGGTGGGAAAAGAAGTCGTGTCTCTGGAGGAGCTCTGCGCCGCCATCAGCCAAAGCATAGTCGGCAACACCAGCGCCAAGGCTGCGGCTGAGATGGCTGTTTGGGATCTTTACGCCCAGCATTGCCATCTGCCCCTATACAAACTGCTCGGCGGCGGCCGAACCACGCTGACAACCGACATCACCATCAGCGTAAACGATCCCGAAATCATGGAACGCGATACGGTAGACGCCTTGGCCAAAGGCTATGACACGCTGAAAATAAAGGTTGGGGAGAACCCGGCAATGGATCTTGCGCGGCTTCGCGCCGTACGGGCGGCCGCGCCGAATGCGGTAATTCGGATCGACGCAAATCAGGCCTGGACGCCGCGCCAAGCGGTGCGGCTGCTGGACGATATGCAGTTGGAAGGTTTGGACATTGAACTGGTGGAGCAGCCGGTCAAGGCCCGGGACCTGGAGGGCCTGCAATTCGTCACGGCGCATTCGCCGGTACCCGTCATGGCGGACGAGAGCATGTTTTCACCGCTGGACGCCATGACCATTATGCAGCGCCATGCGGCAGATTATGTTAATATCAAGCTGATGAAGTGCGGTGGGCTTTCCAACGCACTCAAGATTCTCGCCGCGGCCGAGGTATACGGCGTGGAGTGTATGATCGGCTGTATGCTGGAGGCAAAGGTTAGTGTGAGCGCCGCAGTACATCTGGCCTGCGCCAAGAACGCGATTACCAGGGTTGATCTGGATGGGCCGGCGCTGTGCAGTGCCGATCCCGTGGATGGCGGCGCGGTCTTCCACGGAAAACAGATCGAACTCACAGAAGCGCCGGGTCTGGGCATACACGGCATTTCCGGGCTGCGGTATCTGGACTGAGCACCAAATTGCGCGTCTGCGCTGTGTGCCTTATAAGACATAAAAAGATAGACTGGACAACCAGAAAAAGGTTGCCAAGTCTATCTTTTTGCTTTTATAAGCGTCTTACAAAATATGACAAATAGAGGGGGTATACCGACAGCGATACCAATATTGTGGTTCCACTCCAGATCACGGATGGCCATCAAGGGAATCGGAGGACGACCAGTGGCCTGCACAGCATCATATACTTTCTGCTCCCCACCGGTGAATGTAATGAATGCAATTTTTTCGGATTGTACTCAAAAGGACTGTCGGTACAATAGCTGGAAGCAGCGTTTGCAGTCATTGCTTCCAGCAAACAAAAACCAGTACAAACACATGATTTTATTGCGTATTTCTGCTGAATATGCTATTATTATATACAACACTGTCAGGTGTTGAAATAGACCTTGGCGGTAAGACTGCATAGGCCAAATGCTCTGCCGGCGGGCAGAGCATTTTTGCGCATGGAGCGGGAGCAATCCTTTTATGACTGTCAGTACTCAAACGCCCTGGAAGAGCCTTGTAGGGAACGAACCGAATGGATGGGGTGCTGGACGAGCAGCAGAGAAAGGAAAGAGGAACGATTAAGAATGACTGGATTGGAGAATCTTACCCATGAACAAACAACAGCTTGCCAATAAAATCTGGGAATCTGCAAACAGAATGCGCTCCAAGATTGAAGCAAACGAGTATAAGGATTATATCTTGGGCTTTATCTTCTATAAATTTCTGTCCGACAAGGAAGTTGACCGACTGAAAAAAGACGGATACGAGGAGGCTGATCTCCGGGAATATGTTCACGAAAACAATGCGGAAGTAGTGGACTACTGAGCCCTTCCCGGAAAAACGGACACGAAAAACGCAGAAAAACGGAATGAATCATAGTTATTCTCGTGGATGCTCGTTCATGCAGCCTGAGCCGCCAGAAGGTTTTTCTCA
>NZ_JBQKJT010000030.1:0-23211 GCF_052117125.1 Candidatus Avoscillospira sp. LCP25S3_F1
TTGCAGCGAGGGTCCACCTGTTCCCATTCCGAACACAGAAGTTAAGCTCGTTTGCGCCGAAAATACTTTGCGGGCGACTGCACGGGAAAATAGGTAATGCCAACACAAAAAACGAGGATTGCCATAGCGATCCTCGTTTTTTGCTATATCTAAAAAAATAAAAAGGAGCACGACCAAATGAAAAAAGGGTGTCTGATCAAAGGCAGTATAGTTGTTGCGCTGCTCTGTATTTTGGGTTTCGCGGCGTTCATGGGTTGGCGTGTGCTATCTGACTATAACAGGGCCTTGAATGCAAATTGGGGTTTTAAGGTGCCCTGGCAATCCCAATATTCGGAGATTTATAAGACAGACTCCGGCCCTAGCTTTCACGGGGACGGTCTTCGCTACCATGTCTATTCTTATAAATACGAAGATTTTATTGACTTGATGTTTGCATGGAGTCCCGTGGAATGGGAGACCAATTACTATGACAGCTACAGCGAGGCTGTAACGGAATGGCTCAACGACCTAGAAGTTCCCGAGGAGTACCGCCCGGAATTTGCAAATTGCAGCTACTGGTATCGAACCAAGGACGACAAGAGCGAAATAATCTGCCTGTGGGATGCTGGTATGAACCGGCTCTATATTGCGGAATGTTTTTTATAAAAACAGTTTTATTTTAGGATAATTTCCGCATATTTAGCCATGTTAATTCCCGTTGCTTGTTTGAGAAGCGGCCGATCCGTATAATGAGCGTACTGACAGCGGAAAGGAGTGCAGGAGAATGATTCACGAAACGATCAAACAATTTAGAAAAGCAAAGGGAATGACCCAGGAGGAACTGGCGGTAAAATTAAATGTCGTTCGACAGACAGTGTCCAAATGGGAAAAAGGAGTTTCCCATAGTTAAGGATACCATACCACAAACCCACGCTTACATTACTTCCAGAACATTAAATTTTGGAGGTACATCCCATGAAACAACTGATTTCCTGTGAGTTTAGTATCGACACCGCCTGTGTGGAACTGAAATATTCTAACGGAAGCATAATCTTAATTAACTGTACCGCTGTTGAGGATGCGGTGGCAAATAGCCGTTTCCAGCGGTCTGAACTGGACTGGCTGATCTACAACGACTCGGTTTCTTATGCGGAATTGATTTTGAATAGTGACCCAAAAGAATATTTGCAAACTGTAACGGGACTTCTACAGTTAGATTATTAATTCAGAGCAACTAAAGTTATATTGATATGCTCCCCCTATGATTGGCAGTATTTTGTTTCACTGTCTCACATAAGGGGAGCATATCATGTTTGTTTATGTGCTTTTTAAAAAAGAGAGCAATTCGTCTGCAAATTCATCTGCATATTGAAATAGAGAACCATGTCCAGCATTGGGATAAATGACGAGTTTGCTCCCTGTGATCTTCTGGTGCATGAAATAGGAGTTCTCTGTGGGAACCATTCGATCTTGATCCCCGTTCACGATCAACGTCGGCTGGGTGATAAAACGAAGATCGTCTGCAGGTTTCTCACTCCAGCGTTTGATGGCACGAAGCTGACGAAGAAAACTGGAGACCGCCATTGGCTTGTCTGCATTTTCCTTTGAGCGGCTGTTCATGCGACCAAACACTTTCTCCGCCTCAATCTTTCCCTGCCGGTCCGGGTTATAGAAAATGAATCGCTTGGGATCCGCTCTGTGCAAGATGGCACGGGACACATGCCGGAAAGTAGTTTTGGTCACATAATCCACACCGACGCCTCCTCGAGGTGCGGTGCCAACCAAAATCAGGCGATTTACCAGAGTGTTGTCTAACCGGACGATCTCCTGTGCGATCATACCACCCATGGATAGTCCCAATAGATTGATTTTCTGGTATCCCATGGCTTTGAGAATGGAAATGGTCTTCCTGGCCGTTTCGGGAAGAGTAGAAGCCACTTTTCCTTGACTGGCTCCTACACCGGGCAACTCCGGCAAAACTACATGTTGTGTCTCTGATAAAAGATCGATCAGTTTAGGGTCCCATTGATCCAATGTCGCTGCCAAATGTGTCAGCATGACAAGGGGCAGTTCCGACTTTCCATTTCCAATTTCACGATAGGCAATTTTCCGGCCATTGACAGTTATGTACTGATTCTTTGTTAAAATATAGGGCATGATTTATCCTCCTGCAAGGTGATCTTCGGAAACTTACAGGTATAGATCGCATTCCTTCCGCTCAGAGCACACCTTTTTCAGCATCATGCTTGCCGCTGAGAGCATGACAGGATTGACCTTGCGAGCGCCCTGCGGACATACGGTGATACAGCGCATACAGGAGATGCACGCCTTGTCATCCACCTTTTTGGAATTTTCTCTGTCAATGGCCTGTACGGGACACTCTTCTGCACAGATACCACAGTTGGTACATTCCTTTGTGGGCTTGGGCACCATGCCGGCTTTGCCAGCTTTCTTGTAAGGGCGATTACCGGGAATCGCAGGTTCTGAAGTGTCTGCTGTAGAAAGCTTATGCTGAATCTGTTTGGCAAAATTGGAAAGCTGTTCTGCGTCCTGCGCGTCAGGCCGACCGGCGGCAAACTGACGGACGATGGAATGTTCCGCAACGGCGGCAACTGCCGCGATCACCTGAAAACCAGCCTGTTTTGCAGCATCCTCCAGTTCTACCAACGTATCCTCATAGGCACGGTTGCCATAGACACAAACCAGGATGGCCCGAGCACCGTTACCGTGCACTGCACCCAGCCGCTCTGCCGCCACTGCGGGAACACGGCCACCATAGGACGGCACGGAAATGACTGCTACATCCTCTTTTGTCAGTGAAACGGCATTAAAATCCTGCTTGCTGTCAGTCAGATCAACGGTGGTTATGTCCCCTTCCAGCGCACCTGTTAAACAGTCAGCCACCTTGTTTGTTCCCCCCGTGGGACTAAACACAATATCATAAAGTTTCATAAAAAGCCTTCCTTTTACTCACCAATACGCCAAGAAATCATATAATGCAGGTTCTCAGGCAGCTTGACATCCTCCTGGGGCAGCGATTCGAAGGTTCCCACCAGCCCCAATTCCAAAGCAGTCTGATGGAAATGAGACAGGGCAATACCAAGATCCACCTGTTTGATCACTTCCTCCCCTTTGGAGAGCCCCGGTTTGTAGTCGGCATAAAAATGATAGGCATTTTGCGTTTTACGCACCCGCCAAGGCTGTGCGTTTTTGGCGGAAGGAGCCAGTCGTACCATTTCCAGTGGCTGGGCATAGGCTCCGGCCATATCCTTGGTCAGCGGCGTATGAAAATCATTCTGGGAAAAAAGTTCTTTCCATTCTTTGCGGGAAGCGGATTTCATGGTGGAGCGCATCAATGTTTCGGTCAGGCTGCGTTTTGCGGCAGGGTATCCCACCGGTGAAATAGCCGGGAACAGTTCATTCTCAGGAATTTCCATAGCAGAGGCAAAGCTGTCCCGGTTGAAAGTTGCTGCCAGCCACACCGTACCCAGTCCCATATGAGTGGCAAACAGAATGAGATTTTCAAATTCATACCCGGCCGCCAACGGCGCCAGCTCCGTATCCGGGATGGAAACTCCGAGGAAGGTGCTCGCTCCCTTGATGACGCCGTAGGTACCCAGCTTTTCCCCCTCTGCATTCAGCTCCTTATCAATGATGTACTCATGGACAGGGACGCCAAATGGGTTATCAATCTGCTTCATACAGGTAAGAAGTGCTTCTCGATCCTGGGGCAGCAAAGGCCGGTTCTCATAAGTGCGGACACTGTGACGTTTTTGAATTGTCTCCATAACGGGAATTGACAGTTTCATGGTTTGAACTCCTCTCTCACAACTGAATCATAACTTTTCCATTGAGCGGCCCCTTCGCCACAAGCTGCAACGCCTCATTGGCCTGATCCAGAGAAAAGACGCGGGTGTCAACGGCAGGCTTGATCTGCAGCTTCTCCACAATCTCGGTGATTTTTCGCAGCTGTGCTCCATTAGAGCGGACAAATATAAAGCGATATTCCTTACCCTGTTTTTTGGCAGCTTTGTCATATTTACTGCCTGCCAGCGTAAACAGCAACTTTTTCAGGCCGCTAAAGTGATGCCGCAGAGCAAATGCTTTGTTGGGGCCAGTCCGCAGGCTTACCAACCGCCCACCCTTTTTCAAAACCGACAATTCATGCTCGAATTCGGTGGGGCCCAGCGTATCAATCACATGGTCAACATCAGCCAATACTTCCCAATAGTTCTCTGTTTTGTAGTCAAGATACCGGTCAACGCCCATAGAGAGGAACTGCTCTTTTGCCCGTGCATTGCCAGTCACAATGACGCGCAGTCCCAGCGCCTTGGCAATCGGAACTGCCATTTGACCGAAGCTGCCGGAGCCGCCGGGGATCAGAATCGTTTGACCAGGCTTCGCCTCCAGTTCTTCCACGATAGCCTGATAGGCCGTCAAACCGGTCAACGGAATAGTAGCAGCAGTATTGAAATCATACCCTTTCGGCATTTTGGCAATTGCGTCTTGATCTACCGCCACATATTCTGCAAAGGCACCAATTTTGCTGATCGGCAGGCGGGTATAGACTCTGTCCCCTTTTTGAAAACCTTTCACTTTGCTGCCTACCTGCTCCACAATGCCGGAACATTCATTACCCAAGGTCAGAGGCATCGGATAATTCTGAATCAGTTTTACGCTTCCTGTCAGGATCAGCAGTTCCACCGGATTAACTGCCGCTGCCTTTACCTGGATCAGGACTTCAGAATCTGAAATCTGGGGTTTGGGGATGTCGCTCAGGATCGTATTGATTTCTTTTGAGTAGCTTTTGATTTGAACCGCTTTCATATAAGACCTCTCTGCATAAAATTTGTCTTTATAAAATCTCTCTTGCTTTTTTTCGCAAGAACCGATAAAATGGTAGATGTAATAAATCGAATTACATCTCCCTTAGTTTAGCACCTGGATGATGTAAAGTCAATAGTTACATCAAAAAATTACAATGTGTTTGTTTTTGAAAGGATATCAAGTATCTATGCAGATCAGTATAAAATGTTCCGTCGCGGTTCACTGCCTGATTTTTATCCATGAGGCGAAAGGAATTGCGAAGGTAACCAGTAATCTTTTGGCTGAAAGTACAGGAAGCAATCCCGTTGTGATCCGCAACATTCTCAGTGCACTGAAAAAGGCAGGAATTATTACGGTGCCCCGTGGAACCGGTGGTGCAGAGCTGTGCACCGACCCCTCCCAAATTACCTTATACCAAATTTATTCTGCACTGGAGCCGGATGGCGTGACTTCCATTATTGGAATTCACGCCTGTGATGGACGCCCTTGTCCAGTTGCACAAAATATTCGTAAAGTCCTGGAGCCGCCGTATCATAGGATTGAAGATGCAGTTAAGAATGCAATGGAAGAAATTACGCTGCAATCCATGATTGATGATTTTCATGACGTAGTTCAGCAAAGCTCTACTACCTAAAGGAGCTTATAATAAAAACAGCCATGGCAAATACCATAGCTGTTCTATCGTTCTATCATTGAATGATAACTGTACTATTTTGCGAAAATGAGATGCTATTGGGACTTAACAGGCATTGAATAATTTGCTTTGCAAACTGCTTGCTGATCGTCGTATCCCACTCCGCCAATCGGATGATCTCCGCTGTTCCGGTCTCAAAATCAAACGAAATCTCACCCCATTCGCCGTCGTTGTCCACCTGATACAGGTAGACAGCGGCGGCGATTTTCTTTTTGTGTTTGGTCTGGGATTTACGTTTCAGGCGAATCATGTGAAGCACCCCGGCTTCTGTCAGCAAACAGGCCAAATGCTCCACGGCTTTGTGGTAGGCCCGTTCTGCACCGCTGGCCGTGCTGCCCTCAAAGAGGACTGCCAGTTCTTCAAAGGTCAGTCGGGTGCTGATGGGCCTGACCCGCCCACAAGTCATACAGATGGCGTTTCTCTTTTCCAAAAGGGTCTGCTCCCGGTAATTCAGCTTTTCAAATGCCTCCCGGATAGCTTTAGCCTGGATGCCGTTCCAGAGAATCTCCGCATAGTCCCAGTGATCATCCCGGCTGACATCCTCGCCGGTTTCTTCGCTGTCCTCATCCTGAATGGTCTGATAAAACGGAATACGGCTTCGGTTTTGTTTGGCCAATGCCAAAAACTTTGCTGCGGTTTCCTCGGTACAACCGTTTTTCTGGGCATATTTCTGGATTGCCGCCTGTTCAGACTGGCTGGATTGATTGTAGAGCCATGCAATTCCACGCACAGCTTTGTACTCATCCACATTTTCAAAGGAACCGGCCTCCTCTTGCATCCGGCAGGTCAAAAGGGCGTTCCCGATAAAATGATGGGCATAGGTCAGAAAATCTGCTCCTTGTGCGGGATCGTATTCCCGGAGACAGTCCAACATGGCAAGCACACATCCCATTTTGTAGTCCCAAAAGCGTTCCGGGTCATAGCGATCCAGCCCCTCCCGCAGCAGGAAACGGCGAACACGGCCATTAAGCCGATTTTCATAGCAGTGCAGGAAAAAGGAGAACCAGCGCAATTCACGGCTCCGCACAGCCTCAATGATGTAGTCGTTCATATTTTCCAGAACAGGCGGTTCCGGGTCAAGCTGAAAGATGCGTTCCACTTCCCGCATGGTCACGCTCCTGGGTTCCGTCAGAAAGCTGTATTTGGCACAGTAAGAAGACAGATCCCATGTCCACACTGTATCCATTTTCCCTCACCGCCTTTCTGATATTTTGCTGCTTATTTCTTTTTTACTGCTTCTAAAAGTGCATCCTGGGTCATTTCCTGCTCGTAGACAGTGCTGGCATAGCGCTGATCTGAAAGCGCACGGAACATCTTATCTTTTGCCAGCTTTTTCATAGTTGCTGCCGTTTCTTTATCCAGCTTTCCACGGCGGGTGCTTTGCAAAATGGTGTTCATACGGCGGGTATAAATGGCCTTGATGGGGTGATCGTCTGCAAGCTCCCGCTGCTCCCGGCCTCTTAGATTGCCGATTTGCCGACACGTCCGTCCCCGTTGGTCGCCGGGGGCCAGACCACCGCAGTATTTGGTATGCCGTGCATCAATGGTGAGAAACCATCTGCCGCAGATGGGGCATTTCTTGGGTGCATGGCCCACACAAAGCCCCTCAAACAGATCGGAACGGAACATCCCCACAAAGGAGACATAGTGCATCCGCTTGACCAGCTGAGGCTCCGTCTTTCCAGGTCGAGTGGCGGCTACATACTGCACCGAAGCATTGGTCAGGGTCATCCAAGCCGGGTTATCCAGCGACAGAGTTGGCTCACTTTTGAAGAACTGCCCGAACATTGCCGCATAACCGTCCGATGTACGGTCATAGCCGGGTTCATTCAACCGTTCTGCAAATTTCGTCAGGGCCTCCTTATATTGCCCCAGAGAATAACTCAAATGCCCCAGCACCTGCGCTATTCGGACGAGCATTGTTGCCTTGCTGTGCTGACCAGTCAAAGCACAAATCAGCTGCTCCTGCTGGGTAAGCTGCAAATAGGCTTTGGCGTCCTCCATATATTCCTCGGAAAAGATGGCTGCAAGTTTTTGCTCAAAATGGCTTCGATTCAGTCGAGAGAAGGGTGGTGTAACCTGCAAAAATGAGATGATCTCGCCAGCGGCCTGCTGCACCTGCGGCAGAAGCTTCATATCCACCGAGCCGGTGTTCATCCCCTGAAGCAGCTGGTTCAGCACATTGCAGGGAGTATCCAGCTTTTCAATGGTACTGTCCGGGATGTTCAGCACCTCGCAGCCAATGGTTCCCGTGGGCATGGTACTCCCCTCATAGGTCACGGTGTCCTGCCAGAAATCCAGCGATAAAACCGCATGGTTGATGATCTGATCCATCTTCTCCCTCCTGTCATGTTTTTCTATTTTCATAATAGCACACAACAAAGACCTTGTCATGTTTTTTGAAAACAGCTTGTCATGCCATTAGCCTGTTTTTTTCGATTTTCCCCATAACCTATATAGAGGGGTGAGAAAACTGCCTCATCAAAAAGGAAATGGAGGGAATCTGTATGAATTTGTTTGAAGTGGTGAAAGCCAGTATCAACACACAGGAAGCAGCACAGACATATGGAATCGATGTCAACCACCATGGCATGGCACTGTGTCCGTTCCATAATGACCGTCATCCGAGCCTGTATGTATCGGATGACCACTACCACTGTTTTGCCTGTGGGGAGCACGGGGATGTGATCGACCTGACTGCCAAACTGTTTGACCTTCGGCTGTATGATGCGGCCCGAAAACTGGCGTCGGACTTTCACCTTGCACCGGACAAGCCCTTGCCGGAAGCCATTCGTTGGAAAAAGAAACACAAAACCAGAGCACAGCAGCTTCGTGAAAACGAGCAGCTGTGCTTTTCTGTTTTGAACGAGTATCGGCGGTTGCTCCTGGATTGGGAAAAACGGTATGCACCACAAACGCCGGAAGATGTGCTGGACGAGCGGTTTGTGGAAGCCTGCCACCGTCTGCCATGGGCAGAGTATCAGTTGGACATCCTGCTGCAAGGCGATTGCTATGAACGAGGCGAAGTCGTGAGCGAACTAACGGCAGACGGGTACATCCGCAAATTGCAGGCCCACCTGAGAGAGGAGCGATACCATGAACAACCCTGTTTGGATTGATGATAAGGGGAAAATCGTCGAGCCGGAATATTGCCGGGATTTCCTGTCCCGGCATCCAATGCGCTGCATCAATGATCGCTTTTATACTGTGGATGGCTCGTTGCCGGATGAAAGCAAATTGAAGCGGACAATTTATGAGGAAATCTCGCCCTGGCTTCATGCCAAGGTCGCACAGACGGTGGAGCAGGTGATTAAGGCGTTGAAGCTGGCTGCATACACAGCCCCTCTGCCCCTGCAATGTGACCGCATCCATCTGGCGAACGGCACTTATTTTCTGCACGGTACATTCACAGAGGAAAAAGAATACTGCAACAACCGTCTGTCGGTGTCTTATCGGGCAGATGCTCCTTCACCGGAACACTGGCTGTGCTTCCTTTCGGAACTGTTGGAGCCGGAGGATATTCCCGCCTTACAGGAGTATCTGGGCTACTGCCTGATTCCATCCACCAAAGGACAGAAAATGCTTATGCTGATCGGGAAGGGAGGCGAGGGCAAAAGCCGCATCGGTGTGGTGATGAACGCCATTTTCGGGCTCAACATGAATACCACTTCCATCCAGAAGGTAGAAAACAATCGTTTCGCCAGAGCCGATTTAGAGGGCAAGCTGCTGATGGTGGACGATGATCTTGACATGAACGCCTTAACCAAAACCAACTATGTAAAATCCATTGTGACAGCAGAACTGCGAATGGATTTGGAACGGAAGAAAGAACAGAGCTATCAGGGGCAGCTGTATGTGCGTTTTCTCTGCTTCGGCAACGGGGCATTAACTGCGCTTCACGACCGCAGCGACGGTTTCTTTCGCCGACAGATCATTCTGACCACTAAAGACAAGCCTGCGGATCGGTTCGATGACCCGTTTCTTGCTGAGAAACTGATTGCCGAAAAAGAGGGAATCTTCCTCTGGATGCTGGAGGGACTGCGGCGGCTGATCGCCAATCACTATCACTTTACCATCAGCCAGAGAGCCAAGGACAATATCTCTTCCGCTGTTCGGGATGCCAATAACATTCTGGACTTTCTCGATTCTGAGGGTTATGTGGCATTCAAGGCCGATTATGAAGCCAGCACCAAAAATCTGTATGCAGCGTATAAGCGGTGGTGTGAGGACAACGCAGAAAACCCACTATCCCCAAAGAGCTTCGCAAACCAGCTTAGCCTCCCTGATATTCTCCAGAATCTTCTTTTCCTGTTCGCTCATGACGTTCCCTCCTTTCGTTCAATCGGAATCCCCATGCTGTCCAGCAGCGCCCGGTACTCCGCCCACCGGTGGGGCCGGATGGGCCGCAGGAACGGCGCGGTATGGAATACCAGCACCAGCGCCGTTCCAATCCTGGGATAGTCGTCCGTTTCATAGGCCCAGGACAACTCCCCGGCCTCGATCCGCTGCCGGATTCTCTGATGGTATCCGTAGTATATCGCTTATCCCTCCCCACGCTTTAGTGCATCCACCATCAAGCCTTTGGTGTTGTTCCATAGTTTTTGTGCAGCCAAGGCCGCTTTCCATTGCACCTTGATAAAAGTTTCCAGTTGCTTCTGCTGTTCTTGGCTTAATGCTTCCACATCTACCAGACTTCCATCCTTTGTGCTCCGGACATACGCCTTGACGGTTGCCATCTTCGTTCGCTCACTCATGGTCCACCCTCCCCACACTTGATGGTGGCCACGTCGCCAAACATGGCGTTTCCCCAGGTCTCTACAAGCCAGTTTCCCAGGGTCCGCCGCTGCTCCGGGTTTAGTGTGTCCACATCCACCAGATTCCCGTCCTGGTCGTGAACATACGCCTTGACGGTGATCTTTTGTTCCGGCTTTTTTCGCTTGGTGGCCACGGCCCCCACTCCTTTCCCTCTTGTCCACCACCCGCCGCAATCCGGCGGGCTTAGTCCAAAATCATCCAGTCATCTGCCAGCATGTCAGACTGTGATGCAAGCCATCCCATCTGTACACCAGATGTGCCTATAAATGCCAGTGCCTTGTTTCCAATGGCATCATGCTGAGCGTTCACGGTCTCCCCTGCTGCGTTGATGTAGCTGATAGCTGTTGCCAGCTCCACATACTGTCCCTTTCCGTTCCATCCGGCACGGGTGATCTTCCGGCCCTTCTTTGCCGCCTCGATGGCCAGGCCAAACGGCATGCCGTCCGCGGGTCGATACGCTTCCTCAAATACCTCCGCAGGGCTCCAGCTCTCATAACCGTCGGAATACCGGACTTTATAGCCGCTTTCCACACGGTAGCCGCACGGCACTTCGCATTCAGACTTGGGAAAAACCTTGCCATCCACGCGCCATGCGGGTTCCGCTTCAATGATCTTTGTTCCTATGTACTGTTTCATGGTTTTCTCCTCCGTAAAGATTTCCCGGCGGCACCATAGCCCGTACAGGCAACTACCCGGTGGTCGTGTCTTTTGCTCCGATTGGTTACGGATACCGGGTTCCATAAAAACGCGGGCGCCCATGTTGTCGCGCCGCCGGTGTGGCAGCGACTACTCTGTTACCTCATGGCGCACATTCTCGAACTTCTTGTATGCGTCCAGGTAGATCTCGTCCTTGTCTCCGTTGTACGTCACCTCGTAGTACATTCCGTCAAACAAGGTGGTGGACAGCAGCGCCTTGAAGTTTTGCAGCGTCTTGCAGTACCACACCACAAACACCTTGTAGTCCGGAACGTCATCCGTTTTATCCAGATGTTTGTCTGTGTAATCTGCGACAAGATCGATTGCAGTTTTCAAGAATTTTTCATCGGTTGTGATTCTCGGCATACCCGCACCTCCTCCGTAAAGATTTCCCGGCGGCGGTCGGTCTGGATTTGACCGCCGCCGGGATGGTGGGAAAGAATCGGCGGTGTCCGTCCGCTGGTTCAGTCCTCATTCACAATGTATCATGAATCTTTCATGTTGTCAATATGAATAATTCATGTTTTTCTTGACCGCCATTATTCTTCGTGCTACAATCCAACTGTAAGGAGTGATGCCATGGACACTATTGGCTCTCGGTTATCTGCCTGTATCAAGGCACTCGGCATGACAAAAACAGCCTTTGCCGAGCGGTTGAACTTGACACAATCTTATATTTCAAAGATTACCAGCGATTCAGCTGAACCCAGCGAACGCACTATTATCGCTATGTGCGACAAGTTCAACATCAACGAAACCTGGCTGCGTACCGGCCAGGGCGACATGTTCCGGCCCGTCAGCCGGGACGAAGAAATAGCGGAGTTCATGGGCGACGTAATGTCCGGCGCGTCCGATGATTTCCGCCGGCGGTTTATTGCTGTCCTGGCCCGACTGTCTCCCCGGGAATGGGAGATCCTCGAAGCCAAATGTCGGGAGCTGGCCGCCGATCTGCCCCCGGAAGAATGAAAAGAGCCGGACACGGTTTCCCACCGTGCCCGGCTCTTTTCGTTTACCCCGCCCCGCTCCCGCACCCGCTCACTTTCTCTTATGTAATAGCCCCCGGATGAAAGCAATAACCAGTTTCAGTTCCCGCTCGTCGAGTTCTTCCAGTAAGCGCTTGGCGATTTCTTTCATATGACCATCCCTTTCCATGCTCTATCTATATTCCAGGAGGTGCCGCCGATTACCATTATGCCGCATTCGCACCACTAAAAAAAGAAAGAGTGATTTTGTGAAACTCCTAAAGCGCATTCTTTTAATTATCGCCGGTATAGCCTTGATGGGTTTCTTTTATTTTGAGCCCATAGCGGCATGTATTGCGGTTATTCTGCTTACGGTTCAGCTTATCGATTATAGGAACGTTATTTTGCGTCCAAATCCATTTGACCGTAAAATCGAAGCATCCGAAAAAAATAGTCGCTATTCTCTTCATCAGTATCTTTGTGAAATCACATTGCAAAATCATGCCACTATTGATGATTTATTTATAGCTTTTTCTGAACATCTTTTCAAAAAATCTGATTTATATGTTCCGGTGACAATTTCCATTTCTTCAAATGGTGATACCGAAGTTCACTCCGACAGTGCTTTTTTTCCTTTTCAAGTCGAAAACTCCTATCTTTCTTTTAAAAATTTAATACCATGCCCCGCTTATGCTGACTATTTTAATTGTGGTTCTGTTGCTTGTCGCGAAGTCGAAATTCCAATGCAAACAAAATATTTGAATTTGGAACATACATGCCTTGCGAAATCTATTTCAATTACTGGTGACAGCTTTCCAAAACTTCAATCCTCCTATTCCTTCATATGTGTACCTCAAGATTTCACAGTTAAGGTTCCTCGTGAACTCAACGAAGCAGCTCTCTCCAGCACCTCTTGGTCATCCATTCGGTTTATTGGTCCCAACAAAGAAAACATAGATCCATTTCGTGATATCCGCAGTATCAATTATGATATTTACTAGAGGTGTGTATAACATGAAAGATAAATTTTTTGATGGTCTTCTTTATGTTGCCGGTGGTATCGTTGTTTTGTTGCTTATTGTAGGCCCAATCAACTCAGCTGCTGAAGAAGAAGCCGATATTGCATACGATAACGGATATGATTCTGGATATTCAGATGGTAGTTGTGATGGTTACGATAAAGGATATGACGCTGGATATGAAAGCGGATACCAAGAAGGTCATGGAGACGCGGGATTAGAGCATGAAGATGACTATGGCTATGGGTATTCCGATGCATGTGATGATATTCTTGATGATTTGGAGTCCGTTGTTGATGAATACAATCTTCCCGATGATGTCGCATCTGCTATTTTAGATGTTGTTTATTATTACTCTTAAAAGAGGTGAATAATTCCCATGTCCCCAACCGTCCAAATCGCCGCCGCCTATATCCGCGTGTCCACCGCCGATCAGACCGAGTACAGCCCCGACGCCCAGCGCCACGCCATCGAGAAGTGGGCCGGGGAACACGGCTATCTGCTGCCGCCCCAGTACATCTATGTCGATGAGGGCATATCGGGCCGGACTGCCGAGAAACGCCCGGCCTTTCAGGCCATGATTGCCGCCGCCAAAAGCAGGGAACATCCCTTCGACGCCATTCTGGTACACAAGTTTGACCGGTTCGCCCGCTCCCGGGAGGACAGTGTGGTCTATAAGTCCCTGCTGCGCAAGAAGAATAATGTCCGTGTCATCAGCATTACCGAATCCATCGAGGACGACCGGTTTTCCGTCATCCTGGAAGCCATGCTGGAGGCCATGGCCGAGTATTACAGTATCAACCTTGCCCACGAAACAAAAAAGGGCATGACCGAAGCGGCCCACCGTGGCGTCCGCCAGTGTGTCCCGTCTTTCGGCTATCATCTTTTCGATAAGAAAATGGTTCCCCATCCGGAGGAGTCCGTCCTGGTCCAAAAGATTTTCCGCGACTTTATCAACGGCAAAGCCTATAAAGTCATTGCCGAGGAACTGAACGCCATGGGCGTTCGCACCCATCGTGGCAGCCGGTTTGAAAACCGCACCATTGAATATATCCTGCGAAACCCCGTCTATATCGGTAAACTGCGCTGGAATCCCTCCGGAAAAACTCGCCGGGATTATGACAACAAAAATATTATCCTGGCCGACGCGGACCATACGCCCATCATTGACCAGGATACATGGGACGCTGCACAGGAAATGGTACGTCATATTAAAAGCCTGTATCCCGCCTATTCCAAGCCCAATTACGCCCGGCACCACTGGTTGATTGGGATTGTCCGCTGTGCCTCCTGTGGCGGCTCCATGGTCTGGACCAAGCCCAACGCCCTCCAATGTGGCAGCTATGCCCGAGGCAGCTGCACCACAACCAACCGCATCATTGCCGATAAACTGGCTTCCGCTGTTCTGGAGCGTCTGGCCTATGACGCCGATCACGCCACCGCTGCCGCCGTTGTCCTCCACCAGTCCCCCACCGCCAGCCGCTCCCAGCGCTCCGTGTTGGAAACGCAGATCAGCGCCACCGAGCGCAAGCTGTCCCGCCTGCGGGACGCCTATCTCATAGGGGCCGAAACCCCCGAGGAATATCTGTCCGCCAAAACCGCCATGGAACAGGAATTGCAGGAATACCGCCACCAGCTGGCCGCCCTGGACATTACCCCGGACCCCGCCGCCACCGCCGCCGCCCTGCGCTCTAAAATCTCCGAAGTACTTTCCACCCTCCAGGCCCCCGACGAGACCATAGCAAAAAAGCACGATGCCCTGAAGAGCATCGTGCAGAATATGACGTTCAACCGTGAGCAAAACCTTTTGACCATGGTCTATCGCCTGTCTATTTAATTTACCCTAAACTTATAGCTATCGGGAGTATGGTGGCCGGGACTGGTATATCGTGGGCGTGGGCGATATGGGCGCAGTGAAAGGCCCGGCAAACACGGTCACCCTGTTTGCCCCCACCCTGCTTACCAATTCGAGTGGATATCTTATCCAGGCGCAGACCAGCGCCAATTACAGCGAAGGCCAGTTGCGCACGGTCTTGCAAGGGCTTGGGGACACCCTGGGCCTTTCGGAACAGGATAAGGCCCTGATTTCCAGCCGTACCCTGACCACAGCGGACGAGATCACCGGTGATTCTGTGGAAACCCCCTTCTGGCCCCTGTCCAAGTCGGAATTTGACGCCATCCGGGAGGTGAACCTATCTCTTCTGAAGGATCTGAAGGCAGACACGGGTTCCTACAATGGATTTTGCTACTCGCTGCGCACACCAGACGGCGCGGATAAGGTGTATAGAGTAACAGAGCATGGGGTGCTTAAGTCCGATAGACCCTATAACGCTTTTGTGCGCCCAGCCTTTTATCTGGACATCTCGGAGCTGTTCTTTGCCGCGGGATTTATGAGCGTGGCCTGGAAGGGAGACCCTCCCCAAAAAATTGAGCCGCCCAGTATCGACTATAATGTATGGACATTTGTTCTGTATGACAAGGAAAATTTGAGCCTGAAGATGGGCTGCAAAGAGGAGCAGACGGGCGAGAGCCTGACCTTCAAGTACGAGGGAACCCAGGGCGAGAACCATTGGCTGTCCTATGTGCTGGAAAAGACCGACAACCCGGGCATCCCCGTCTATTACGGCTCTGTGGCCAGCCTGAAGGAGAGCGGCAGCGGCACGGTGACGGTGCCCCTCCTGGGTTACGGCAGCGATTTGGAGGACGGCGACTATACCCTGCGCTTTTACACCGAGGATCAGTCCAACATGGGGTTCTATCTTGCCAGCGACACGGTGGACATGACCATCCATGTGGAGGGCGGCGAGGTTTCCATCACGAACATGGGGGACGTAGATCCGATTCTTGGCATCATCGATGTGACTATTGAACCGAGAGATGTTACGCTGGAGGCTGGAAAAACCCAGCAATTTACCGCCACCGTCACCGGCGGCGGAGATTGGTATGACCCGTCCGTGGTGTGGAGTGTAAAGCCCAAGATTATTGTCCAGGGCGAAAGCCTGGACCCCGGCACCACCATCACCCAGGACGGCCTGCTCACGGTTTCGACAGAGGAGAAAACGCCGTTTCTACTTGTCACCGCCACCTCCGCACAGGACCCCAGCAAGTCTTATTGGATTGATGTAACGGTGATCCCCCATACCCACATTGGGACCTTCCAGGCGGGCTCCCCGGCCACCTGTTCTCAGAATGGTGTGAAAGATTACTACACCTGCACCTGCGGGAAAGCCTTTGAGGACGAAGCCTGCACCAAGCTTATTGAGGATTTGGACAACTGGAAAGTGATCCCGGCACTTCCCCATCAGTGCAATTTCGTTCCCGGTACGCCTGCCACCTGCACTACAGACGGCGTGAAAGACTACTACCAGTGCAGCGTCTGCCACCAATATTTTGAGGACGCGGACTGCAACACGCCCATTACAGATTTGGACAACTGGAAAGTGATCCCCGCACTTCCCCATCAAGGCACTTTGGTTCCCGGTACGCCTGCCACCTGCACCACAGACGGCGTGAAGGACTATTACCAGTGCAGCGTCTGCCACCAGTATTTTGAGAACGCGGACTGCACCAAGTCCATTGCGGATTTGGACAGCTGGAAGGTGATCCTGGCACCCGGACACACCTGGACAGGCTCCTATCTGGCAGAAAACGCGGACGGAAGCAAGCACTACCATGTCTGTACCATCTGCGGCACAAGGGACGGGGGTGAGGCTCATGCCTGGAACGTGGATGCCCCCACAGAGCAGAACGACAAGCATTGTACCATCTGCGGCTATGTGGCCGAAGCCCCCATCGGACATATCCATGCGGGCACCCTGGTTCCCGGCCAGGAGGCGACCTGCACCCAGTCGGGCAGCAAAGCCTACTACACCTGTACTTGCCAGCAGAACTTTGAGGACGAAGCCTGCGCCACCCCGATCATTGATTTGGGTAGTTGGCGGGTGATCCCCCCAACGGGGCACATCTGGTCAGACACCTATCTGGCGGAACAGGCGGATGAGAGCAAGCACTATCATGTGTGCACCGTCTGCGGCGAAAGGGATGTAGGCGAAGCCCATACCTGGAACGCGGAAGCCGCCACAGAGGACCACGACAAGCATTGTACCGTCTGCGGCTATGTGGCTGAGGAGCAGCTGGAGCATACCCACACTTATGGTACAGAGTGGACATGGGACGGGGATGTCCACTGGCATGAGTGTGCCTGCGGGGCAAAAGCGGATGTGGCCGTCCACGCCTATGACAATGACCAGGACACCACCTGTAACGTCTGTAGCTATGTGCGCCAGCCGATGCCGCAGGAGTACACCGTGGCCTTTGACGCCAACGGCGGCAGCGTAAGCCAAACCAGCGCCGTCACCACAGGCGGGAGGCTGGCAAGCCTGCCCACCCCCACCCGCGCCGGATATGACTTTGTGGGCTGGTACACCGCGGCCAGCGGCGGCGACACGGTGACCATTGACACCGTCTTTACCGGGAATACCACCATTTATGCCCATTGGAACATCCATGAAAGCAGCGGCAGCGGTGGCGGAAACGGCGGCGACACCGATCCCACCTACTCCATCACGCTGCCCGGCCGGGTCACCGGCGGCTCCGTCACAGCCAACAAACGCTACGCCGAACAGGGCGAGATCTTCCGCTTCACCGTCACCCCTGACGTAGGCTGGGAGCTGGACGCCCTGGCGGCCACCGACAGCAAGGGAAAAGAAATCGACCTGACCCATAAGGGCGGCAACGAGTACACCTTCAAAATGCCCGCCGGGCGGGTGGAGATCGAGGTCTCTTTCCGGAAAATTGTGGTGGAGCCGGAGCCTCTGCCCTTTACGGATGTAGCCGAAAATGCCTGGTACGCCCAGGCGGTACGCTATGTCTATGAAAACGGCCTGATGGCTGGCACCAGCGCCACTGCGTTCACTCCCGACGCCACCACCAGCCGCTCCATGATCGCCACGATTTTGTGGCGTATGGCAGGCAGCCCCGTGGTCAACTACGCCATGGACTACACCGATGTGGCCCAGGGCCAGTGGTATTCCGAGGCCATCCGCTGGGCAGCCAGCGAGGGCATTATGGGCGGCTACGGCAACGGCCTGTTCGGCACCAATGACCCCATCACCCGTGAGCAGTTTGCCCTTATGCTGTGGAACTACGCGGGCAAGCCGGAATCCAACCGCAGCCTCACCGCCTATCCCGACTGGACTTCTACCAGCGACTGGGCCCAGCAGGCTATGGCCTGGGCGGTAGAAGAGGGGCTCATTTCCAATCTGAACGGTACTCTGGCCCCTCAGGGAACCGCTACCCGGGCTCAGGCGGCGGTGATGCTCATGCGGTTTTGCGAGCTGGACAAGTGAATCGACAAATCGAAGTACCCTCAAATTCTGCAAAGGAATAAAAAGATTTCGCCATTTACTGAGACCCTGTGCCCCGCTAACCGTATATGGAGGCGTCTGCTATATGCAAACGCCTCCATATTAATTTGATCGCAATATCAGTTTTCTTGTTGTCCTTTTGAAGATGCTTGGATAGGCACCCCCGCAAAAGGACAACAAAAAACCGATTTTGCGCATCAGCGTGGAAGAGCCTGCGGAAAATCCGCAGGCCCTTCTTTTTGCGCACGTCAGAAAAGGGCGAAAACAGCCGGTTAACTGTCCTCGCCCCCGCTATTTGAGAAGTGCTGCGAAAAACGATCTCTCGATACGGGTTAAGCCCCAGCCGTATATGGGGAAAATGAGGGCATGTGGTGTTCCATATGCCTTCATTTTGGCCTATGCTTCACAAAAACAACTTCCGAAATTTGGATGCAGTTAAATTGCAGTGATGCAAATATTGTTGTGGCTTTTTCTATCCGCTTGTGGTATGTTGTCTTGCTACAAGGGGGTAGGATAATATGCGCAATACACTGAAACTGCTGTATGATAGATTTTATACACCTGTGCCCATGGCAGAAGCTGAACAGGAAATTGAAGTTTGCCACCGTCAGCTCATTGAGCGACTGGAAAAACCGGAGAGAAAACTGGTGCTGCGGATCATGGATACCCAGAATCTAATGGCAGAAGAGCGCTCCATGGACAGTTTTCTCTGTGGCTTTCACCTGGCTTTGGAAATGGCAAACGAATTGAATTACTATAAACAGGACAGGCAGTCATTGTCAGTTGAAGAAGTTGAGACAGATGCCAGTTCTGATGATTGTAACAGGAAGCAGTAGGCATTTAGCACCTCTCACCTATCTGCTCCGGGATGGGAAAACGGTGAGTTTCCGCTATGAGGGGCAGGAATACTCCATCGCCATCCGCAAGGTGTCCCTGTTCCCACAGGGCTATGCCGCGGTCTTGACCCAGAGCATTCTGCTGGATGAGCCTTCTGTGATCGTGGCGGATATCGGTGGCTGGACGGTGGATCTGATGCGTTTGGACAACCGTATCCCCAATGCATCGACCTGCCGCAGTCTGGAACTTGGCATGATCCGCTGTCTGGATGAGATCGGTGAGCAGATCCGCCGCGCACTGGGCCTGTCTATGACGGCGGCACAGATGGAAAGCGTGCTGCGCGGCGATGCTGTCCATATCAACGAGGATGCCAGAAAAATTATTGACCGGCAGGCAGACGCCTATGTCCATCGCCTGCTCTCCGCCATTACGGAGAGTGGACTGGATACCCGTGCCATGCCTGCTGTTTTTCTGGGCGGCGGCGCGGCGCTGCTGAAGCGGAATGTATCCGCTGCGGACGGCCTTTGCCGCCCAGTCATCCTTGACGATGTGTCCCTCAACGCCAAAGGCTATGAGCGGCTGGCAGAGCGGCTCACAAAGAACGATGAGCAGTAACAAAAAGCGGATCAATCTGTCCTTTTCCATGTCCTCGCCCATACAGCGCAGGGCGTGGAAGAAGCTGACGGAGATCCCCGCGGGGCAGCGCACCGCCGCGGTCTGCCGCATGGTCTGTGAGTATAAAGGGCAGCAGGAACTGCTGGATGCCGTTCGCCAGACCATCCGGCAGGAACTGCGGGGAGTGCAGCTTACCAAAGAAGAAGCGCAGGATAGCGGCAGCGCCGGGGATGTAGATGAAAGCGTCCTCGGCTTTTTGCTTGCCCTGCAGGAAGGAGATGAGATGACCTGATCCGATATTTTGATATGTTTGCCGGCATCGGCGGCTTCCGCACGGGATTGACCCGCGCGGGCGGTTTCCGGTGTGTAGGACACTGCGAGATCGACAAATACGCCAATGCCAGCTATGAGGCCATTTATGAGCCGGGAAAGGAGGAACGATATTATCACGATGCCACAAAAATCGACCCCGCAGACCTGCCGGACTTTGACCTCCTGTGCGGAGGATCCCCTTGTCAGGCATTTTCAATCGCTGGCAGAAGAAGGGGTTTTGACGACACCCGCGGCACTCTCTTCTTTGAAATTGCCCGATTGGCTCAATCCAAACGACCTTCGTATCTTCTGCTCGAAAACGTTCCGGGACTGCTGTCGCATGACAAAGGCCGGACGTTTTCTGTCATCCTCGCCACGCTTAATGACCTGGGGTACCGCGTGGAATGGATGGTGCTTAACAGCAAACATTTTGGAGTCCCGCAATCCAGAAGGCGGCTGTTCCTTATCTGCTATCTTGATCCCCGATGCGCCGGAAAAATATTTCCTGTCTTCGGCACAGGTGGAAAAGCTCTTATACAAGTCCTCGGAGGCTCGCAAGGCTCCCGTGTCTACGACGCAGACGGAATAGCCTGCACGCAGACTGCCGGCGCTGGAGGTGTGGGTGGGAAAACCGGATTATATCTGGTAGGTTTTAATCGGAAAGATGGGATCGTCGGAAAGAGGGATACCGCAATTTCACTGAACGCCAGCGATTTCAGAGGCATCAACCGGAATCAAACGCAAAACGCTGTGCTGATAGACCTTTGCAGCGGGCATCCAAAGCAAACGGACACCGCCCGCTGCCTCACCGCCCGATATGGACAGACAACGCTGTCTAATCATAGAGCAGAGCGTTCCGGCGTTCTGCTCATCAAGGAAGCCACGAAAAAAGGCTATAAAGAGGCAAATCCCGGTGACAGCGTCGATCTCGGCTTTTCCGGGAGCAACACTCGCCGTGGTCGTGTGGGACAGGATATCGCCCATACATTGGAGACGAGCTGCATCCAGGGCATCGTGGAACGTGGCGGACGCATCCGGCGTCTGATGCCGCGGGAGTGTCTGCGGCATCAGGGCTTCGATGAGTGGCAGATCGACCGCATCCTCGCCATCCAGTCTGATGCACAGGCGTATAAGCAGGCGGGCAACAGCGTCACCGCCAATATCATTGAAGCCATCGGACACCGTATCCGGGAGGTGGATGCGGAACTGAAAGCGGGTGCTGCCGCATGATCGGGTTGAAGGACCAGTGCTTCGGCGTGGAAGTTGAAATGACCGGCATCACCCGTGAGCAGGCGGCAACAGCACTGGCTTCGTATTTTGCAACGGACGCCCGCTATGTGGGCGGCGCTTACGATAAATGGTGTGTGACGGATCGGGACGGCAAAGAGTGGACGGTCATGAGTGACTCCAGCATCCACGGGGAGCAGAAGATCGGCAGCGGCTATCGTGCAACGGGTGACTACAGATACCGCGTGGAGATGGTAACGCCAAAGCTCACCTATGCGGAACTGCCCAAGCTGCAGGAGTGTGTCCGGCAGGTACGCCACGCAGGAGCCAAGGCCAACAGCTCCTGCGGCATCCATGTCCATGTGGACGCAGCCAATCATAACCGGCAGAGTCTGAAAAACCTCATCGGCATCATGTACTCCAAGGAGGATATCCTGTTCAAAGCGCTGCAGGTCAATGAAAGCCGGGCGTCCCGCTGGTGTCAGAAGGTGCGGGAACCCATGCTGAAGCAGGCACGCAGGCTCTCGTCGGATGAGACAAGGGACCTGACGCAGCTGGAGAATATCTGGTACGAGGGAGATAACGGCAGCGCAGACCATTATAACTGGACCCGCTATTACGCACTGAATCTGCATTCGGTCTTTTACCGGGGGACGGTGGAATGGCGCTGTTTCAATTCCACACTCCATGCGGGAAAAGTTGCCGCCTATGTGAATCTGTGCCTTGCCATCTCCGCCCAGGCTATCGCCCAGCGCAGCACGGTCATGCGCAAGACCCACAGTGACAATGAACTGTTCACCTTCCGGGTCTGGTTGGTGCGGCTGGGGCTCAACGGCGAGGAATTCAAGCATACCCGTGACCACCTGTTGGCAAATCTGGACGGTGACCGTGCGTGGCGTTTCGATAAGGACAGCTATGCAGTCAACAAAAAGAAGAAAAAATCCAGAGAAATGGAGAGGTGAAGCCTTTGAAGATTCAAATTGAAGATACCGTGTACGAAGGAACCGCAGCCGGGATCATGGAACAGCTTCGGGATCTCAGCTTTGATCCCACAGAGTTCCCGGATGTGGAGACCTACATCTGGTTTGTACAGAATAATGTCATCCGCACCACGGGAATGGACTGTCCGCTGCCGGATGGCGATGCAGAGACGCAGGCGGCAGCCCTGCTCCGTCACCTGGAACGCTTTGGCGCTTTGACGATGCTGGAGGTGTGACGTGGAGGAAAACCTGTATTTTGCCTACGGCAGCAACCTTGATCTGGAGCAGATGGCGCAGCGCTGTCCGGACGCCGAGACCGTGGGGGCGGTCAGGCTGGAAAACTACGAGCTGCGGTTCCGCGGCAGCGGCTTTGCTACCGTTGCGCCGAAAAAAGGCAGCGTTGTCTATGGATTGCTGTGGAAGCTCACGCCAAACTGCGAACAGTCTCTGGACCGGTACGAGGGGTATCCCCGCCACTACACGAAAGAAACCGTGACGGTTAAAGACGCGGCTGGCGCAGAGATCCCCGTCATGGTCTATATCATGGCAGAGCCTTATTGCCGCCAGCCTGCACTGCCGTCCCCGTATTATTACCGCGTGATCCAGCGAGGCTTTGAAGCCAACGGCCTGCCGGTGGAGTCATTACAGGCTGCGTGGGACAGGGCCGTTGACGAGGTGTTCTCCGGAAAACTGGATAAGCCGAGGAATAAGAAATCGGAACGACACAAAGAGCCGGAACGGTAATGGCTCTGCCGCAGCAGAAAGAAATAGGGAGCCGCTGATTAAATGAAGCATTACAGCTTATAAAGGGCAGCAATCGTGTCAAATCATGCAAGATATGCTCAAAATTCAGTCATATTTTGCTGTTTTTGCGCCATTTTG
>NZ_JBQKJT010000031.1:0-16940 GCF_052117125.1 Candidatus Avoscillospira sp. LCP25S3_F1
GGGCATTTTCTTCCGGGGTACGATTCTTTCTAGCCATATGTAAAACCTCCTATGCGGTGCCTCTATTCTACACCACACAGGAGATTTACACAAAACTTGGGATAGTCTCGAACAGCAGGTAGACAGAATATGCCTTTGAATTTTTAGCAAACATGAAGTTACATTCTCCTTTCAAATCTCATTTTATATGACTTTTGCAAGCTGTTAAGCTAACTTGTGGAACATATGCCGAACCTTATCTATACGGCTATTCGGGCGGCGGGGTTGGCAAATAAATTTACCAATAGCTGGCTGGTATCCTTTTAACTCTGTCAAGCAGACTCCCTGCCCATTTGTGAAATAAGTTAAATCGTTCCTGTATTCTTGAATACATCTAGCAGGGATTTCTCCTTTCAGAATGACCTCGTCATTCTTTATCTGAGTACTTACAATATCTGCACAATACCTTGGAGCATCATGATACGCCCGTGAGAGATATTCCTGCGGTGCATAAATTTCAAAGTGGAGATATGGCTCTAATAGTTCTGTCCCTGCTTTTTTTAAAGCCTGCTCCAATACGATAGGGGAAAGCAGCCGAAAGTCTGCGGGGGTACTTACAGGACTATAATACAATCCATATTCAAAACAGATTTTACAGTCTGTCACTTTCCATCCATACAGCCCCTGCTCGCAGCCATAAAGAACCCCCTCCATAACCGCATTTTGGAACGATTGATTTAAATATCCAAGTGAAACTCTGCTTTCATACTGCACTCCGCTTCCAATAGGGAGCGGCTCTATGGACAACCCGACAGAAGCCCAGAAAGGATTTGGCGGGACTTCTATGTGGATGGTATATTCTGCTTTTCTAAGCGGTCTTTCCATATATATAACAGTAGGCTCTTTTATTTCTGCCTCCACATGATATTTTTCCTCAAGGATGGCACAAATGACTTCCATCTGCACATTCCCCAAAAAAGAAAGTATAATCTCATGCGTTGTAGTATCCACATAATATTTTAAAAGAGGGTCGCCATCTGAAATTTCTGTAAGTGCCCCAAGCAATATTTCCCGCTGTTCAGGTTTCTTTACTGCAATCGTTGTTTGGAGCATAGGGAGAGGATTTTCAATAAATTTTCTCTGCGGCAACAGCATTTCGTTCCCCAAAATACTGTTTAGCTGCAAAACATCATTTGGTAAAATTACAATATCACCAGAGCAGGCTGTATCGGATGGATATAATTCACCGTTTGTAGGAACACACATCTCTGTGATTTTTATTTTCTCTTTTTCAGATATTCTAATAACATCCCTCAAATGCAATGTTCCGCTATATATACGCACATAAACAAAACGCCGCCTTTTCTCTGAATATTCAATCTTAAAAACCTGCCCGCATAATTCAGATTGACCTTCAGGCGTTGATGAATAAAATTTACTGGCAATCACTTCTATAAGCTGCCGAATCCCCAGATTGTTTTTAGCGCTTCCGTGATAAACGGGAAATAACGTTCCGTTTTGGAATCTCCTGTTTTCTTCCTGTTCCAGTTCTGACATTTTAAACGGTTTCCCTGACATATATTTCTCTAATAGTTCATCGTTTCCCATAATTACCGCATCCCACTGTTCCATATCGTCATTGTCCGTTACATTTATATGGGGATGCTGCCCAACCTTTTGCTTCACTATAATTTCCGAAGAAAGCTTTGCTTTCATTTCCCGATATACCATTGGCAAATCAATCCCCTCTTGGTCAATTTTATTGATGAAAAAGATTGTCGGAATCTTCATTGTCTGTAGTGCATGAAACAGTATACGGGTCTGTGCCTGTATGCCATCCTTTGCAGAAACTAATAATACTGCTCCGTCTAAAACGGATAAAGAACGGTATACTTCCGCCAAAAAATCCATATGGCCTGGCGTATCTATAATGTTGACTTTTACATCCTCCCACTGAAAAGATGTCACTGCTGTCTGGATAGTGATTCCCCTTTGACGCTCCAAATTCATTGTATCTGTCCTTGTTGTGCCTTCATCTACGCTCCCTAGTTCTGCAATTGCACCACTGGTATACAATAAACTTTCCGTTAATGTTGTCTTTCCTGCGTCAACGTGAGCCAGAATGCCTAAGTTAATTATTTTCATGTGATTTTCCTCCTATCAACACCCAAAAAAGGGCATAAAAATACCCAGTGATAAATACTCCTATCACTGGGTAAATAACTCCAATAGCCCCAAAACACTTATATGTTTTCGGGCATATAAAATTACATGATAAAAGTATTCTTAAACTGGGTACAAAAAACTAAGCCCCATATTAAAAGTGAAACGGGACTGCTACTTTTTGTTCCCACTATCAAATTGACAGTTTATTTAAGAATACCTTGCCGCATATTTATTAACTCCTTGTATAATACTGAATCTAATTATATTCCTTAACCCTTTATTTGTCAAGCTGACAAACTAAAGCAGAAAAAGCGGCAGGATTTCCCCCTGCCACTAATCATCTGTTTATGCAAAAATAATTTCCTTTTCCACAATCTCCCTCGCACAAGCCCTTATGTTATTGAGGCATCCTGTCCATTCTAAGGCGTTTTCTGCCTTTAGCTGTTCCGTTATGCCCTGTGCCTGTTTCATACCCTCTATGAGCCTTTCAAAGCGTTCCTGTGCCTGTCTGTTGATGTCGGCAAGGTAGGCGTTTAGCCTGCCGCTTGTAAGAAGATTGGTGTATGTAACTTTACGGTACTGTTTTAGATAATCTAAATGCCGTTGCCCCCAGATGCCTATTGCCTGTTCTTCTTCGGCGGGTACAGTTAAGCACGGTATCAAATAATCCCCTTGCCTTTCGTATTTGCCGCCCAGTTCCTCAAATAATGATTGTACAATAGACAACTATTTATCTTTACCGGAAGGAAATACATATCCAACAATAGAGGAACTATTGACACATACTTCAGGCTATAAAGGATATTATTTAGAAAGTCCTATGGTTTCTAACTTTTTTAATGGTAGAAATGATTTTTATGGTGTTACAAAAGAAATGGTTTCTGACAAAGCAGGAAACTTGAATATGAATAAAGCAAGTTATGATTTCGTATATTCTAATTATGGTTATGCAGTATTAGGACTTGTTCTTGAGTCAGTATATGAAACGGAATATACAAGCTTGTTAAATGATTTTGCACAAAATGAATTATGTTTAACCTCAACACAGATTTCTGATAAAAGCGGAGACCTTGGAAAGTATTGGGATTGGAAAGAAGGCGATGCATATTTGTCAGCGGGAGCTGTCACATCAAATATTGAGGATATGCTTTTATACGCACAGATGCAACTTGAAGATAATTCATATTTTTCAGATTGCCATAATAGCCTGAAAAGCATTAATGCATCAACCGAAATGTATAAAACCATGGGTATTCATATGGATGAGATAGGAATGTCTTGGATTCTTGATAGTAAGAATAACATCATATGGCATAATGGTGGTACAGGAAATTATAATAGCTATCTTGGTTTTAATCCCGAAACAGGTACAGCTGTTGTTGTGCTTTCAAATCTCGCCCCGAATTATAGAGTCCCAGCTACTGTATTAGGTGTAAAATTGTTATTAGAACTTGATAATGAGAAGTGAAACTTTCAGTTTGGGCACGAGTTTGCCAGTAATCAAAAGTGAATAAAAATGACTTTAGAGCCATTGTAGAGAGATAAATCTACAGTGGCTTTTTTCGTGCAATAAAATGGCAGGGGTACTAAAAAGTCCTTGACATTTCGTCTCAGGCAAAACCGCAAAATCCATTCTGATTTCCTGCGGCGCGCGTCTTGCCGTGTTCGATATTGCGGAACTGCGGGAGGTCACTTCCTACGACGAGCTGGAGCTGGACACCCTGGGAGACCAAAAAACCGCCCTGTTCCTCATTATGAGCGACACGGACGATAGCTTTAACTTCCTGATCTCCATGTGCTACACCCAGCTGTTCAATCTGCTCTGCGAAAAAGCGGACGATGTGTACGGAGGGCGGCTGCCGGTTCATGTGCGCTGTCTCATTGACGAGTGCGCCAACATCGGCCAGATTCCCAAGCTGGAGAAATTGGTCGCCACCATCCGCAGCCGTGAGATTTCCGCCTGCCTGGTGCTGCAAGCACAGTCCCAGCTGAAAGCCATCTACAAGGACAACGCCGATACCATCATCGGCAACATGGATACCTCCATCTTCCTGGGCGGCAAGGAGCCGACCACCCTCAAGGAGCTGGCCGCCGTGCTGGGCAAGGAGACCATCGACACCTACAACACCGGGGAGAGCCGTGGGCGGGAAACCTCCCACTCTCTCAACTACCAGAAGCTCGGCAAAGAGCTTATGAGCCAGGATGAACTGGCCGTCATGGACGGCGGCAAGTGCATCCTCCAGCTGCGTGGTGTGCGTCCTTTCCTCTCGGACAAGTACGACATCACCAAGCACCCCAATTACCCGTACACCGCCGACGCGGACCCCAAGAACGCCTTTGACATCGAGGCGTTCCTGTCCACCCGGCTCAAGCTCAAACCCAACGAGGTCTACGATGTGTACGAAGTAGACGCAGAGGGCGCTTAAATCTGTTCCGCTGTGAAAGGAGTGATCGTATCTATCCGCCTCAACCGCCCTTTTTGGGGCATTGGCGTACAAAGCGGACAATCACCAAAAAATAATGAAAAAAGGAGGACAGCCGGAATCAGGCCCCGGAACCCGGGTGCCGATTGTTCCGGCTTTTGTATGCCTATGAATGACTAAATCAAACTTTTCAAATGATTCCGGCTAACTATAATTTATGGCATTTTTCAATCAGGCTATCACCGTTCTTCAGACCCTTGTGATCGCCCTCGGCGCTGGCCTCGGCATCTGGGGCGTCATCAACCTCCTGGAAGGTTACGGCAACGACAACCCCGGCGCGAAAAGCCAGGGCATGAAGCAGTTCATGGCTAATTAAAGGGAACAAAAAGAAAGGAAAAGCCAATCCAGACGGTATCAGCGGCAGGCTACAAGAATAAATTGTGATTTCACAAGATTGGTGCTATAATAAGAGAAAAGTTCCTGCCGGGGCAGCCGCTCCGGTGGTATGGATAGAAAGGCAGGAAAACAATATGCACATCAGCTATAAACCACTCTGGCACACACTGTTAGAGCGTGATATGAGAAAAGAGGATTTAAGGCTTGCCGCTGGTATGACAACAAATATGATTGCCAACATGAGCAAAGAGGGAAAGCACATCAGCATGGATACATTAGCCCGTATCTGCGAAACGCTGAATTGTGAGATTACCGATGTGATTGAGTTAGTACCAGACGAGCCTGCTTCCACAGGAGGTAAGGAACATGAGCGAATTGAAACCAAGAATAAAAGAAAACGGAATTGATTATATCCTTGTTGGAGATTACTACATCCCGGACTTGAAGTTGCCGGAGGAACACCGCCCCATCGGAAAGTACGGACGGATGCACCGGGAATATTTAAGAGAAGTCTGCCCAGCCAGATTACACACATTGACCCTGACCGGGGAATTGTGGACATATCTTGCAGACCTGAACGAACAGGCACAGAAACGGTTAGACACCATCATGGAGCAGATGAAAGCTGCCGAGGGCGTGACCGAGGAATTGAAGCGTACCCGTCAAATGGAATGGGTGCAGCGTTGCAATAACATTCACAACCGGGCAGAAGAAATTGTTTTACATGAGATGATTTATTCATAACGGTATGGTAGAATGATTATTACAAATTAGAAGTTGTAAAGGAGACTTTGTATGGGTAGAAAAGAAATAACAACAAAAGAAGATTTAATGAAAGTAATAGAATTATTCGAAAATACTGGAATTACATACTGGTTGGATGGCGGATGGGGTGTAGATATTTTAGCTGGTAAACAAACAAGAATTCATAGAGATATAGATATAAATTTTGATGCTCAACATACGGAAAAATTGTTAAATGTGCTTTTGAATCTGGGCTATAAAATTGATACAGACTGGAAACCGGTTAGAATAGAGTTATATAGTGATGAACTTGGTTACTTAGACATTCACCCGTTCGTTTTAAGTGAGGACGGAACTTCAAAACAAGCTGATTTAGAGGGTGGCTGGTATGAGTTTGAAAAAGATTACTTTGGTAGTGCTTTTTTTGAAGGAAAAACAATTCCTTGTATATCCTTAAAAGGCCAAAGAGTTTTCCATTCAGGTTATGAATTAAGAGATAAAGATAAGCATGATATTTCAATTCTTGAAAGTTTATCAAAATAACATTGCTGTAATTTCTAAGATAAATTCCACTTTATCGCTTTGAAATTTTAACTGAATAAGTATAGCACCAACCGCTGCTACATGGAAGCAAACACAACCATGCAACAGCGGTTTTTCTTTACCGTTTTTTCCTTTGACTGATAGGAGTTCCTGTTTTCTTTGATTTTTGTAGAATCCGAATGAGCCAGCGAAATTCTTCGTCTGACAGATTTTTATAGTTGATGCCGAGCTGCTTGCAGTAAAGGACAACCAGCTTTTCATCCCGACTGCCCTTGAAATTTTCAACCGCTTCCAAATTTTCTTTCAATTCATCGGCAACGGTGGTCTGGGGCGCACTCTCGCTGTCCTTTTTGTGGGCTTCCCGAATATCCCGGATAATGAGATTGAGGTCATCAAGAACCATGTGGCTGAAATATTCATCATCGCTGATATGGGCGGCTTGCAGCACTTTCAAATGCGGGTCGTCTTCGCCGGGGCGATACCGTTCAATGATTTCATGCCGGACAGTATCGACAAGGGCGTTGAGGTTTTGAATCTGCATGGTGGCAATCCCATCTACATAAATCTCAATGTCCGCAAGAAACTTGATAAAGTCCTTATGAGTGGCAAGCTCACAGAGCAGACGGTTGTTAATCCGACCGCCTTTCAGAAGTGCCACCATCTCATCATTCAAATGCAGCTCTGTTAGTGGCGTGTTGATCTGCTCCCGGTTCTCTGTCCGGCACAGCAGATAATCAACGGAAACCCCATAGAAGTCTGCCAGCGTGATAAGGTTGCCATGATTGATTTCCTTATAATCCTCTTTTTCATAACTGCCAAGAGCTGATTTGGAAATGCCCGTCAGCTCTGATAATTCTTCCAGATTTAAGCCTTTGTCCTTGCGGAGTTCCCAAAGGCGTTCCTGTATGCTTGTCGCTCCTTTCATGGGCGCACGCTCCTTTCCGGCGGTTTCATTACTGCCGCTTAACTGGATTATATCATACTTTCCGCAATCGTGGAAATTTCTGATTTTTACCCTTAATTCCTACTTTGTGGACATACGGCACAGGGCACAAAAATGTTCTATGATACAGGTAGTTCATCGATGGATTATTCCAATCGAATGACCAGCCTGTGTGGGATATGCTTCCCCGGCGATGTAGCGCCATGACTTTTGGCAGGGATATGGAGGAACCCTGACCGAAACGAGCGTACCAAAGGGAGCAATACGCCGCTGTGAGATTCAGGGGAGGAACGACACCGGGGAGAACTGGCGAACTGATACCGAAATGATACCGAAACACGACAATCTGATAGGGGGATAGTCTACCCTATTGCTGATACTTCTGGAGATTTTAGACGGCTCTATGACCGTAATTTTGCCGAAAATCGCCCCGAAACTATACACTAAAACGGGAGGAAACGCAATATGCCGAGAATGAGCAAAAAGAGGAAGCATGAGCTTTCTTTTTACCTCAATGACCGGGGGCGTGTCACTTACAACGAATTATGCCGGAAATGCAAGCATGGGTGCAAGCAGAGCTTCCGGGCGGTTGTGGTTGACTGCCCCCGTTATTTATCCAAAAGAGCAAAGAAAAAGGAGGAACACACCGAATGAATTTTGAATTTATGACGATAGGCACACCGTTGCCGCCCTGTATGCCCTTTCCCAGAGCGTTGACAGGATTTCCAGTCAGCAGCACCGCAAAGGTCATGTACTGCCGGATGTTGGACGCTATGCTATCCAACGGACAGGAGGACGAGAACGGAATCCTGTTTATCTGCTTCCCTGTCACAGCCATTGCCGCAGTCCTGTCCCGCAGCCCCATGACGGTCAAGCGTTCTCTGAATGAACTGGAAACCGCCGGACTGATCATGCGAGTGCGTCAGGGCGTTGGAGAACCAAACAGGATTTATGTGCTGATACCGGGAAAGGAGGACGCTGCCCTTGCCTGATACCTCAAAGCTGGAAAAGCTCAACCGAGAGTTGGAAAAGAGTGAAAAGAAACTGCGGAAAGCCATCAATGATGAAAAGGCATTGCAGCACCAGCTAAAGCAGCTTACCCGAAAAGAACGGACACACCGGCTCTGTACTCGTGGCGGTATGCTGGAAAGTTTTCTGCAAGAGCCGGAACGCCTGACAGATGATGATGTCATGCTGTTGTTGACACTCATTTTTCACAGGCAGGACACGCAGGAACTATTGAAGAAACTGCTGGAACGTGAGAAGCCGGAAACCCCTTAGTTTACTAAGGGCGCAATTATACACCACCCAAAGGTTGGTGCATTGCGTTCTCCGAAGGCTCCTTGCCGGAGGGCTGTGATTTTTCGCAGTCATGGTCTGCTCCAAATCATACAGGGGACGCTACGCTTCCCCTGCGCTGGCTACCGCCAGCTACCCTTTTGTGGACTTGTCATCTGGGGACACCTTGCGTTGCAAGCTGTTCCCAGCCGACAAGTTTCATAAAATATGCTATCTTTTCGATAGGCAATAAAGTATAATAAAGTCAGCAATAAATCGGAATTTTACGGTCAGTAAGGAATGCGTAAAGTTATATGATTGTATTATAAGCGATTTGTTAAATTTTTATAACCACTTGTATTTGCCTGCGATTTATGGTATAATATTTTAAAATTTAGAAAGAGGTGGGAAGATGATTAACTTTTCTTGCAAATAAAATCAAAATATGCGGTAGTGCTATACTTTGGCATTATTGTGTCTATTGCAAGAAAGTTATATGTCTATCTTACTCAATATAGTGCTGTTGCCACTTTTGCTTAGTGGTGTTATTATGCTATGACGAGCTGCAAGGATAAACTTTCTTGCGGCTCTTATTTTGTTTTGGAGGTGCTTTATGAATAGTGCAGAACAGATAGTTACACATGATTCACTCCGTATAGTGTCGGTTCCTTTTGGTGAAATCTATACGGAGTAAACATTCACCGAACCGACTTTGTATCGTATGACACGCAAAGGAGGATAATATTTATGTCAATGATTAAAATTGAAAACCTTACGTTTGCATATCCGACAAGTTATGATAATGTTTTTGAAAATGTCAGTTTCCAGGTTGATACCGATTGGAAGCTTGGTTTTGTGGGCAGAAACGGACGAGGTAAAACAACCTTTCTGAATCTTCTGCTTGGGAAATATGAGTATAGCGGAAAAATCCTATCATCCGTACAGTTTGATTATTTTCCTTATCCCGTTTCAGATAAGAATCGTATTACAGAGGATATATTGCAGGAGGTTTGCCCACTTGCGGAAGAATGGGAACTTATGCGAGAACTTTCTTATCTTGATGTTGATGTCGATGTGCTTTGGCGACCTTTTGAAACACTTTCCAACGGAGAGCAGACAAAGGTTTTGCTTGCCGCTCTTTTTCTTAATGAAGGGCATTTCCTACTGATTGATGAACCTACCAACCATTTGGATGCCAAAGCGAGAAAAAGTGTGGCGGCATATCTGAAAAAGAAAAAGGGATTCATCTTAGTTTCTCACGATCGTCGCTTTCTTGACGATTGTGTTGACCATATTCTATCGATTAACCGAGCGAATATCGAAGTGCAAAGAGGAAACTTTTCATCATGGATGTCAAATTTTGAGCGACAGCAAGAATTTGAACTGGCTCAGAACGAACGTTTGCAAAAGGACATCAGACGATTACAGCAGTCGGCAAAACGCTCTGCAGTATGGTCTGAACGTGTAGAAGCTTCCAAAATTGGGGCAGCAGATAAAGGTTATGTCGGTCATAAAGCCGCCAAAATGATGAAGCGTTCAAAATCTATAGAAGCGAGACAACAACAGACAATCGAACAAAAATCAGCATTGCTGAAAAATGTGGAAACCGCAGAAGCCCTCAAGATACAACCGCTTAATTACCATACAGATTTGCTTGCATCATTATCGAATGTAGTAGTTTATTATGATGGCATTTCAGTTTGTGAACCCGTTTCGTTTGAAATAAGACAGGGAGAACGCATTGTGCTTGATGGAAAGAACGGCAGTGGCAAAAGTAGCCTGTTAAAGTTGGTAGTCGGGCAGTCCATAGATTATACGGGTACAGTAACACTTGGCTCTGGGCTTGTAATTTCTTATGTGCCACAGGATACATCGTATTTATGTGGAACCCTTTCCGAGTTTGCAGAAGAAAACAACCTTGATGAAAGTTTGTTCAAGGCAATTCTTAGGAAAATGGACTTTGAGCGTGTACAGTTTGAAAAGGATATTAAAGACTTTTCTGGCGGGCAAAAGAAGAAAGTCCTAATTGCGAAAAGCCTTTGTGAAAAGGCACACTTGTATGTATGGGATGAACCGCTCAACTTTATTGATGTGTACTCACGTATGCAGATTGAACAACTCATAACGGAGTTTGCCCCGACCATGCTCCTGGTAGAACATGACAGTGTTTTTCGAGATACTGTGGCAAGTAAAATTGTGAATATCTAAATTGGTTCTTCCGCAATTTTACGTTTTTCGCTTTAATAAAAATGGAGAATGCTGATTTACACTGGCATTCCAGTATTGAAAAATTACAAAATACGGATAATTGCGTAAGAACCTCTAAATTAAAATAATTGTATGGGTTAATTCCAGCTTTACAGAGACTCAAATTCCAGTTTGTAGAATTAAGAAAATCGTAATTTGTGGAGGTAAAATATAGATGAATCAAGGTAGAATTATTGTAATCACAGGTGCGCCGGGGACAGGAAAAACTACAACGGCATCTGCTGTTGCAAAAGAATCAGATTTGGAAAAGTCTGTGCATATGCACACAGATGACTTTTATCATTATTTGAGTAAAGGGGCAATACCACCGCATTTGCCAGAATCAAATGAGCAAAATTTGATTGTCATTGAAGCGTTTTTAGAAGCTGCGAAGCGATATGCTCGTGGTGGATATGATGTAATTGTTGACGGTATTATCGGACCGTGGTTTTTAAAGCCGTGGCAAAGTCTTGTTCGGGAACATTATGAGGTGCATTATATTATTTTAAGGGCAAGTAAGGAAGAAACCTTGAAGCGAGCTGTTGAACGCTCAAAGTTAGACCGAAAGACAAATATCGAATTGGTAGAAACCATGTGGGAGCAATTTTGCAATCTGGGAATATATGAATCGAATGTTATAGATACGACCACTTATTCCATTCAAGAAACTGTTTCCGCAGTACAAGAAAAAATCGCAAGTAGGGCAGCGTTGTTGTCTTAGATTGTTTTGGTGCAATTCCAGTTTGTTAGCTTTACATCGGGTCAACTTGTCCCGAACTTTTACAACTAAATACCCGCCGCTCACACAGTGGCACACCGAGCAGGAAATCTGAAAAAGGTCTCCTGCTTTTTTTCTGCCCAAAATGAGGTGGTAAAACGCCACCCCATCCACCAATTAGCGAAAGGAGGGACACGAAATGCCTTGTCCACACAACGAAATCACGATTGTTCAGCGCAGCCAGCGGCAGTCTGCGGTTGCCGCCGCTGCTTGCCAAAGCGGCGAAAAGCTGTTCTGTGAATACGACCAGCAAGTAAAGCACTACCCGGAAAAGCGTGGTATCGTCCACAATGAAATCCTGCTCCCGGCAAATGCTCCACAGGAATATGCAGACCGCAATACTTTACCATAGGTTCCGTTTTGCGGATTCTGTATCAGATAAAAATCATCAGCTAAGATACCACCATCATCACCGATTGCAGAACTTATTTCAGAAAGACCTCCATGATCCCAGTGATAGAGATAGAGTTTGATATCATGAAAACCATCTATGTTTCCAAGCAGCAGTTCCGGCGTACCATCTACATCCATATCGAACAGGCGAGCATACACCGGTTGGGCCACGCCGGTTTCCGTATCGACTTCCTACCGGCTGATAGTTTGGAGCATGGCGCGAGCCATTTTTTGTTTGTCCGTAGCTACAGGGTTTTGCCCCCATACCCGAATTGACGGACAGAAAAATCAGTCGTAAACTGGAATAGAAAGGGGCGAAAAAAATGGAACAGCAAAAGGACAAAAAAGGTGCGCCGCCACCTCGCTACGATACTGCCTTCAAAGCCGGCGCAGTGAAAATGGTAGCAGAGCAAGGACGGGACCCCAAGGAAGTTGCTCGAGACCTCGGCATTTGCATCGACACCCTACGCAGCTGGCTGAAGGCCTCAGGGATGCAGCTGGGCCAGGTGAGCCGCTACAACCGGGAACAGCAGCGGATCCGGGAGCTGGAAGCGGAGATCCGTACGCTGCGCAAGCAGCTGGGTGAGAAAGATGAGGTCATTGACATCCTAAAAAAATCCGTCGGCATCCTGTCGAAACCATAGTGGAAAAATACCGCTGCGTTCAGGCGCTGCACCGCCAGGGAGCCACTGTGGAACAGGCATGCCGGACCCTGGAGATCTCGCGCAGCGGCTACTATGATTGGCTGCATCGTAAACCCTGTGTGCGGGAGCAGCGCAATCAAGCACTGAAACGGAAACTGGTGGAACTGCACCAAAAATATCCTGCCCTGGGGTTGGACAGCCTCTATCATCTGCTTAAACCGGATTTTGGCTGCTCTCGCAAGCGGGTACACCGTCAGATGCGCCTTGCCGGTATCTGTTCGGCCAGACATCGGGCCTATAAAGTCACAACCAACTCCAAGCACAGCCATCCCGTTGCATCGAATCTCCTCAAACGAAACTTCTTCTTTGAACGCACGAATCAAGCCTGGGTGGGCGATATTACCTACATTCCCACCGGTGAGGGCTGGCTCTATCTTGCCATTGTAAAGGACCTGTGTACCCGTAAAATTGTAGGTTACGCATTTTCCGACCGCATCGATACATCGCTGACACTGGCAGCCCTGGACATGGCAGTGTGTCGCTGCAAGCCGTCAACAGGCTTGATCTTTCACAGTGACCGGGGCGTCCAGTACGCTGCCAGGGCCTTTCGGGAGCGGTTGGCGACCTACGGAATCCGGCAGAGCATGTCCCGCAAAGGTGATCCATACGATAACGCCGTCGCAGAAAATTTCTTCAGCTGCCTCAAGTGTGAGCTGATTCACCTGAAGCAGTACCCAACGCGGGCCAGTGCACAAGCCGATGTATTCTCATATCTGGAGGCTTTCTATAACTCCGTCCGGCCACATTCTGCCTTGGGCTGGGTGTCTCCCGTACAGTTTGAGAAAAACCTTTTGGCGGCTCAGGCTGCATGAACGAGTATCCACAAGAATAACTATGATTCATTCCGTTTTTGCTGCGTTTTTCGTGTCCGTTTTTCCGGGAAGGGCTCAGTTTGCCACAGGATGGATGTCTTTGTCAATGGAAGCAGCATAGTGATTGAGAGATTCCAAGAGCTCCGCCAGAGGCAGACCATCAGCCAATTCCTCTTCCAGCGTAGGCCATTCATATTCGTTTGCAGGCGCTTCAATGGGCGGCTGTGCTTCCAGCATTGCCTGATAGGCTTCCTGTGTATAGAAGGTGCTGACCCCATCCTCTGTGACGACAATCTGATCTGTGTCGGGCTGATACTCCTTCTGCCAGGTATGTGCCAGCGTTGTACGTCCATTTCCAAAGGAATAGGTGGTATGGCCTTCCATCATCAAAGTTGAGCCCACGTTCTCCAGGGACACAACACCGGTCTGGTCGTCCGTGCGAAGGTAAATACTGTATCGCCCCATCCAGTTCTCTGAGTTTGCAATCAACTGGACGTCGTCATTGGCCCATCCCCAGATAGTGCAGGAGCTGGTAACCTTTTCCGGGTCGTAAGTAATCAGATACGGGTTTCCGTCACCAGCCAGATCTGCCAGAATGGCACGAGAGCGGGTGGTCTCATAGGGGCCGCTGTAGCCCTGGACTGTAAATGGCAAATCCCAGAAAACAACCGGATCTTTTATGCACTCATCCATGATAGGGAAATCCCCTTCGGCAGTCATGGCGACCTTACCGGTCATGCCGTCAGCCAGCAGTTGGGCATAGGCCAGTGCTTGCTCCGCCGACAGCGTGCAAATTTCCGGGTTTCCATAATACGGAATCTGAGACAGGGCCGCCGCAGCTCTGGCGGCATTGTCCTGCTGCACCGTTTCTTCTGTCTCCGCCTCTGAAGCAACATTCTGTTGCTGGCCTGTGGTAACGGTCGCCGGTTTCTGAGCCGCTTGGGTTTGGCCCGCGGTAATAACAATCGGTTCCCTGTCTGCCTGCGTGATGACCGGTTCCTGGGAGCTGCAGGCTGTCAGCGCTATGGAAACAGTACAGACCTGTAAGATTTTTTTCACAACTGACAAAGTGTCCATGTGGTTCTCATTCCTTTTCCATTGAGTTATCCAGCAATCGCTCTGCCCACAAAGAACGGGCCGCCGACCGCTTACATCAGTAAAGAGCAATTAGCGGCCCGTATGGTTTTACAAAATTAAAAAAATTTATAAATTTTTCTCAGGATATCTCGTTCCGTATTTCTTTTTGTGAGGCATATCTGTTCCAGTTATTTTACCTCATACAAGCGAAAAAGCCCCGATTTTTCTGAACTTTTTTGACAGACGGCGTGGGTGTTGCAAAATGCAACACCCACTTTGGAAATTCCAGCATTGCAGCGATGTCTGATACTGGCACACCCATGATGGGATGCATCCCAGGGCTTGAAAATTGGAGTGCGCTCAGTTTTCGAGTAACAGCATCTGGTTCACCGTCTCTTCGGTCTTCTCTGTGGCCGGAGGGTTGACAACCGGCCGGGCAGAGTCCTTCAAAGCCACGGCATAGTCGTTGAGGCCGTTCAGCATCTCCTCCAGGGTCATGCCATCGGCCATGGTTTCTTCCAGAGTGGGCCCGGTATAGCCGACTTTGCCGTTGGGCGGCGCAGCAGTCAGCGTGCTCCGCAGCTGTTTCCATTCCTCCTCTGTATACCCGGTGGTTACGCCATCCTCTGTGAACTCAATGAGACCGCTGGTGGAGGCGGTCCAGACCTTCCAGGCATGGGTCAGAGAGGCGGTGCCGTCTGCAAATGTGTACGTATTCTGATACGAGGTACTGCCGTTGCCGAACGACTCCGAAATCGACACGGCGCCGGTCTGGGGATCCGCAGAGAAGAAGGCGTCGTAGAAAATGTGCCAGCGTTCCGAGTTCAGCACCAGCTGGATACCGTCTTCTGTCCAGCCCCAGACGGTACAGGAACAGGCGTTTCTTTCCGGATCGAAGGCAGAGATGGTTTTCTCCGGGTCAAAGGTGATAAGATAGGGATTGCCGTCGCCGGCAAGATCCGCCAGAATGGCCCGAGAACGGGTAGTTTCATATTGGTCCATGTTGTTCACAGAAAATGGCTGATCCCAGGGAGCGTAGGCGTCATCCATGGTCTGATCCATAATAGGAATAGCGCCATTGTGGATCATGGATGCGTGCCCCATGATGCCGTCGGCCAGCAGCTGGGCGTAAGACAGGGCCTGCCTGGCCGACATCCGGCAGTTCTCCCGGTCGCCGTAATAGGTCAGACTGGATAGAATTGCATCTGCCGCGGTCGGATCTGGAGAGGACGTATCCGAAGCCGGGCGGCTATCGAAGGCGTCAGCGTAGTTGTTGAGGGCCTCCATCATCTCCGTCAGTGTCAGGCTGGCATCCATAGTCTCGTCCAGGGAAGGCCAGGCATAACTTTGTTCGGTGGACGGCGAGAAATAGAAGTTTTCACCGCGCGCATCCCATTCTTCAGGGTCAGGATGTGTAACGACGCCGTCCTTGTAATAGGAATATATGGGCGTTCCTGTTTGGTTATCGGGTTGCTGACCGCGCGCATCTTGCAGTTCGGCGCCGCCGTCCTGAAAGACGTAGACACGCTGAATATAACTACTCCCTGCGCTCTCCTCATCCAAAAGCAATACAGCACCGGTCTGGGGATCTGTCAGAAAGAACGAATTGGCATAGCCGCTCCAACGTTCCGCGTTGAGCACCAGTTGGAGGCCGTCTTCTGTCCATCCCCAGACGGTGCAGGAACAGACGTTCCTTCCCGATTCACTGTCGGAGATGTTTTTTTCCGGGTCAAAGGTGATAAGATAGGGATTGCCGTCACCGGCCAGATCTGCCAGAACAGCTTGGGAGCGAGTCGTTTCGTATCCTCCGCTGATACTGTTCACGGAAAATGGCTGATCCCAGGGAACATGAGATTGGACCATACGCCGGTCCATGACGGGGAACTCTCCGTAGGCTGTCATGGCGGCTTCACCGGCCATGCCGCTGGCCAGCAGCTGTGCATAGGACAGTGCTTGCTCCGCCGACAGCGTGCAAATTTCCGGGTTTCCATAATACGGAATCTGAGACAGGGCCGCTGCAGCTCTGGCGGCATTGTCCTGTTGCACCGTTTCCTCTGTCTCCACCTCTGAAACAACATCCTGCGTCTGGCCCGCGGTAATAGCAATCGGTTCCCTGTCTGCCTGCGTGATGACCGGTTCCTGAGAGCCGCAGGCTGTCAGCGCTATGGAAACAGTACAGGCCTGTAAGATTTTTTTCACTGCTGTCAAAGTGTCCATACTTTTCTCATTCCTTCTCTGTTGAATTATCTGGCAATCGCTCTGCCCGGAAAGAATGGGCCGCCAACTGCTTACATCAGTAAAGAGCGATTGGCGACCCCTATGGTTTTACAAAATTAAAAAAATTTCTAAGGCAATACCGCACAGAAAAGTAGGCGCGATACTGCCAGAAGTGATATAATAAGACCATGGATAAACAGATGACAATGTCTGCGCTTAGTGATGAGTTGGCGCAGGTAC
>NZ_JBQKJT010000032.1:0-16863 GCF_052117125.1 Candidatus Avoscillospira sp. LCP25S3_F1
GGTGTTAATACACTCGGCCCGCAGAGGGAAAAATCCTGCCGTGATTTTCCCCTCCGCTTTGCTTGCCTGGGGCAGCGCCCCCAAACCCCCTTGAACGCAGAATTTCATTCTGCGGCTGCGCGTTCTGCGAACGCTTTGGACCATGACCGGCTCACCGCTGGCCGTGGTCTTTTTCCTGTTCTTTTTTCTGTTCCTCATCCATTTTCAGCAGCCGGTCCACATTGGCTTTGGCCGTCAAAAGCTCCCGCATTTCTTCACGGGAGCGCCGGTACTCGGCGTAGGTTTTCTTCTTTTCTTCCAGCAGCTTGGCATACTCGGCTTGCAGGTCCTTGACCTTGGGCAGCTTCTTCACACCCATCTCGTCAAAGGCGTTTTTTGCCGCCTGATGAAGCAGGATTTCTTCTTCATGTTCCTCGCGGAATTTCTTGGAGTAACCAGCTTTCCGGTAGGCCACATAGGTCTCGCGGGTCTTGGCATAATTTACGATGTGGGTACGCAGGACAGCAATCTCCGCCATGCGCTTTTCCGCTGCCTTGATCTGCGCCGACAGTTCGTTGTGGTGGGCGGTGGCTGCCGCCGCTTTTTCTGCCAGTTCCGCATAGTCCAGCAGATGATGTTCGGTAAGAAAATTTACAGTCTGCGCCATCTGTTTCAGGTTAAAAACCTTGGCCCAGCGCGCATACCCAGCGCCTTTCCCAGCCTGTAATTTTGCCTGAATGTCCACCAGCAGATTGACCTTGGGCGGCTCCGGCTGCACGATGGATTTCTTACGGGGCGTATGCTGTTTTTCTCCGGCCAGTACCGCACGGATTTCTGCTTCACTGTACCCGGCCCCCAGCTTGTCATCCATACGGGCTACATTCTTCCAGCCGGGTGCTTTGAGACGGATCGCTTTCCCGCGCCGGGATACTTCGCAGCCCATTTCCGAAAGCAGCTTCAGCAGCGCATCAAAGTCTGCCGGTTTCTGCTCCAGCGCACGGTCAATCATCACCCGCAGCTGCTCCCGATGGGAGGGCTTGGCCTGATCGCCCAGCCACTTGTTGTAGCTTTTTCCGTGGGGCTTTGGATTCTCCACAATGGACAGTCCGTTCTCGATACAGATGGTGTCGCTCAAGCGCCGGACGGCTCTGGTGCTGCCCCAAAAGTTGCGGAACTTTCGGTCACAATCCATATTGACCGCCGACCAGATGATGTGATTATGAATGTGCGATTTGTCTATGTGAGTGCAGACCACAAAGGCATGATTACCTTTGGTGAACCGCATGGCAAACTCCACGCCCAGCCGGTTTGCTTCCTCCGGGGTAATTTCTCCGGGTTTGAATGACTGGCGCACATGGTAAGCGATCACATCGTCCGCCCCGCGCACCCGCCCGGTGGCGGCGATATACTGCCGCTTCGCAAGCAGAAACTCTGCATCGGCAGTCCGGCTGTCACAGCCATAGCCGGTAATTAGTTTTCCGTTGTCGGTCTTTTGCGGATTTGCCACATAATCAATGATGTCGCTGACTGCCTGACTTTCGGTGCGGCCCTTGCCGATATGCAGCGGCATGATGCGTGTGGTTGCCATAGGGGGGGAACCTCCTTTCCAAAAAGAAAAGGACAGCTGTGTGAGCTGTCCTTTGGTTAATCTGAATTTTCAACAGGCTGCTGTGCTTTTAAGGCTGCAATCCGTTTGGTGTCCACAAAATGAGTTGCATACCATTTCTCAATTTCCGGGTTTCCGCTTTTGCTGAACCGCAGCGGAATCACCGGCTTGTGTCCCTGCCCATTTTTCTTTTTTACACCCCATTGCTTGTAGTAACAGAAGGAGGGTTTTAAGCCGGTTTTCTGTGCGTACACCCGCATCTGGTGCATGATGAATGAGAGTTTGCGCAGATTGACGGTGCAGACCCGTTCCAAATAGTCCACCCGTCCAAACCGCCAGTCCTCATATTTCTGCTTTGGCAGGACACCGACCTCCATCAGCACATCCACCGGAGCCGCATAACCACGGCGCTGGCATTGATGATAGACCGCTGAATGTACTTTTCCAATCAGTTCTTTTTCAGTCATGGCGGTTGTCTTTCTTTTCGTGCCAGTTTTTCAAGACAGCCTCTACCTGAGCAATCAGCTGTTCCTTATCCGGCATATAGAGAACATACCGGGATGCGAAGATATTGTTGGACAGACCGCCCAGGGCATATTCTGCCGCGATGCTGTCTTTTTCCGTACAGAGGATAATACCGATAGGAGGGTTATCGTCAGGGTCGTTGACTTCCGCCGCATAGTAGTTTAAGTACATATTGAGCTGACCGGCAGCCTCTGGTGTCAGTTTTTTCGTTTTCAGTTCAATCAGCACATAAGCGCGGAGGATTTTGTTATAAAACACCATGTCCACATAGTAGTGGGTATTGTTCAGGGTCACACGCTGCTGGGTTCCGACAAACATGAAGCCTCGTCCAAGTTCCAAAAGAAACTTTTCAATCTGTGCCACAAGAGCCTTTTCCAAATCGCTTTCCAACATGGGTTTGTTCTCCGGCACACCCAAAAACTCGAACACATAGGGATCACGGATGATGTCAGCTGGCTGGCTGATCTCAACCCCTTTCTGAGCCAAAGAAAGAACCTTTTCTTTATTCACATCTTCACTGGAAAGCAGCAGCCGTTCATACAGCGAGCTGTCAATCTGCCGTTTCAACTCCCGAACTGACCAGCCCGAATTGACAGATTCCTTCTCATAAAAGCTGCGCTTGTTCTCATCGGTAATACTCAAAAGCTCGCAGTAATGGGACCAGGACAATTTGCCAGACACTGTCTGGCATTTTTCATAGGCAAGATAAAATGCCCGCATATTTTGTAGATTAGAACGAGAAAAGCCTTTGCCGAATTCCCGTGTTAGTTCTTTGGAAAGTTCCTTTAAGGTTTGTTTTCCATAGTCTGCGCGAATCTGATTTTGCTGTTCATACTCCACGATAATCCGGCCAATGTTCCAGTAGGTTGTCAAAAGCTGCGTATTAACCTGCTGTGCAACATTTTTTCTGGCGTTTTCCAGCAGCTCTCGGATTTCCAAAATCATGGAGTTGTTTGGCGTTAATTGATTTTCCATACACGCCCTCCTTTATCTAAAACTATCCGCACTCGGCGGCAGAATATATTCTTATATAGTATATCCTATTTTTTAGGGAAAGTAAAATAACATCAGTGACATATTTTATCCATAAACCAAATCCTGAATGGCAAACTTCAAATCCTGCACCTTGCCCAGCAGCCAGATGGCAGCCATCGGCAGACCAAACGGGCTAATAAGGAATGCCATCACCAGCAGGATAATGCCGTTTTGCAGGGAGTAGGTAATCAGAACCGCCACACCCAGCAGGGCGATCACCATGCTGATAAGCCCCAGCACCAGACCGGAGATATACACGATTCCCACACAAATCCATACAAACAGGGTCAGTGCCAAAATCACCGGAGCCACTAAAATCTTTAACAACAGTTTCAGCAAAAATACCAATGCCCTCATTGTTATGCCTCCTCCCAAAATCACAGTTCCTGTTCCTGATTCCATTATCCCTGTCTCACAGCCAAAAGGCAAGGATACGGGCAAAAAGAAAAAGCGGAGGAAGGCGCGGCGAAAAGAACGCCGTTCCTCCCTCCGCAGATGGGGTATTTGTCCCGGTTACGAAAGTTTGGAGAGCCGGGTCAGTATCTCCTTAACGCCGTCCCATAGCTGTTCCTGCCGCTGAGATATATCCTCCAGATCGGCATCGTAGATACGCCCGGTCTCATGCACCTTGCGGGTCAGTTGGTTTAAGTTGTTGCTGCTCCGGCGCAGCAGGGATACCAGTTCTTTCAGTTCCGGCAAATCCAGCTGCACCACATAGCCGTCCACAGCCATTTTTCGCAGATAGGCGCTCAGGTTTTTTGTTCCAAACTGCGCCATTTTCTGCTGAATCAATTCCATTTCATCAGCGGATACCCAAAACAGAACCGGCACATCCCGCTTGCGTTTGGGGCTACTCATCGCTCCGGCTCCCGTTTCTTCGGGGCGGCAGGTTTGTGAATTGATGGTTCTTGTCTGAGCTTTTGCAGGACAGAGCTTTTCTGCTGTTCCTGCATGGTTTTTCTGGCTTGTCTGGTAAACAGGTCGGTCAGACCGGGATTGACCCCATCCACAACCAGATAGGCACAGTGGCGGGAAGTACCGCTGTCTTCCGGCATGGGAATGGTTTTTGCCCAGACTTTATTGTCCTGAGAAATACGCCCGTCACGGTTCTTGTGCTGGATGGTGTTGGCAAGAATAAACTGTACCCGTTCCGCCCCGAACTTTTCCAGCACATCTTTGACCGCCGCCTCCGTATCCAGCCGGTTCTCTGCATAGTGAGCGCTGATGGTCTGCTCAATGGCTTCTTTGCAGGCGCTGTTTGCCTGATAAGAACGGTTATATTGTGCCATCTCCCCATGCTGGGACGCATAGGCGGCAGAATGGGGGTAGAGAGGGGCAGTCCGTAATTCTTCCTGCGCCCTGCACACATCATCCGCCCGGTTTTCAATGCTGTCCCGGATCACATCCATATAGCCGGTCTCCAGCTTTTCAAAATAGCGGTACACATCTGCCAGCGGAGAGGGAGACTCCAAAAGTGCCTGTGCCTGTGCATCGGTCAGCTCCAGTTCCTCCATCGCCATCACGATGTCCTCACGGATGGCGTACTCATAGGTGTGGTGCAGGATTTCTTCCGGGGGCTGGCTTTTCAGCCAGTCCCTGTACTTATCCTGTTCAGCGGCCATCTTTTCATAGAGAGCCGTATTCAGATCGTTGGTATTCATAATCATCGTACCTCCTCGTGTTGTTTTGGTTTCTTTTCAGGGCTGCGGGGCGGCACAGGGCGTTTCAGGCTGTCCAGCACCGAGGGACGCGCGCTCTTGGCAACCACTGTTTCCGGCTGGGCGTGGCCCTTGCCGTCAATGTTCAGTAGTCCTGCACCATCTGGGGATACAGTTCCTCCGGCACTTCTCTGGGCAGTGCCAGCACAAACCGTCTGGCAAGCTGGGAGTTCCACTGGTTTTCAACGGCTTCCACTGCATTCCAAAGCTGTTCCCGGTCGGCGTATTCCGGCGGGGCATGGGACGGTAGCATGATTTCCGTGTAGACCACGCCTTCCTTTTTCCGGTAGTCTTTGTGCTTCTGGTCATACTCGGAAAAAAGATTCTCGCCGCTCTGGTAGGCAGCTCCGGCAACAGCTGACTGCCGTTTGCTGCGCTTCGTGATTTTGATTTCAAAATGAGGGTTTGCCACTTCATCATCTCCTTTGGCAAAACAAAAGACCGTCTGCAAAGTTGCAAGCGGTCAGGTCATCGGGTTCTATTCCTGTTGTTCGGAAATTCCTGTCCGGCAGGGATTTTCGGACAGCAGGGGGCAAAGGGGTAGCTGGCTTTAGCCAGCGCAGGGGAAGTGCAGCTTCCACTGGATGATTGAAGCAGAGGATTTATCCTGTGCGAAAATCATCAGCTCCCTGCAAGGGGCTTTCGGCAGAACGCAATGCACCACCTTTAGGCGGTGTATAATTGCGCCCTTGTTAAAACAAGGGGTTCTCGCTGCCGCCCGTTGTCAGCGTTTTTCTCCGCTCCTCAATCAGCGTGTCCAACTTCTTTTGGGCGGCTTCACCGTGAAAGAGGAAGGTCAGCAAGTCCATCACATCGTCATCGGTCAGCAGAGTAGGCTCACGCAGAAACTTCTCCAGCATCCCGGCACGAGTACAAAGCCGGTGGGTTCTCTCGCTCCGTGTCAGGCGTTTCCGCTCATGCTCCAGCTGCTTCTCCCTGTGCTGGGCGGCAATCAGCTTTTTCTCCGCTGCGGTTTTCTGGCGGTTCAGTTTTTCCAGTTTTTCATTCATGTGTATCGTCTCCTTTTGATGATTGAACAAAAAAAGACCGCCTATCTTTTACGATAGACGGTCAGAGGAGCAATGTTTCTAATCCTTGCTTATCAAGGTGTCCACTTCTCCTTGACAAGCCAACAAGGTTTAGTAAGATGATCTACAGTCCTTGCACCATGACTGATTTCTAATCTCACCATTCTCCATTTGTCTGAACCCAAATTCGCTTAGCGGTTTTTCTTGTTTGCATTTAGGACAAATACGAGTAGGCTCACTCCCATTATAGCCATGGGATTGAATTTTGGGTCTTTGCGAATTTTGATCATTTGCCATAACAACCACACCTCCTCTCTGGAACAATTTATACCATCGACTATTTAATCATCAATGATACTCAAAATCCAGTTTGTCCAGCCGATAATAGTGGAAGAACGCCTGAAATATGTGCTTTCAGCACCAATATTATACAAATTTGAATTTTTCATAATTCGCACAATAGTATTTTTGTCAGGCATAACACCATTTTGAAGATGTAGTTTAAGCGTTTCCCTGAAAGGCTTATGTTCCAATATTTGTGAAACTATCGCAAGCTGACGCTCTCGATAAGCCAGATTCATAATACGATGCCCTTTTTCTGAAAGCTGGAACAGAATGTTATTATCCTCATCTCGTCCCTTATCGATAAGCCCTAAATATCTTCCAGCATCGGTATAGTAGTTTGTTTGTCGTACATCAAAGGCATATTCCGTTGTAATGCTGTTTCGAGTCATCGGCTTTTCATGCAGCAATTCAATAAGGTTGATGATGCGGGACATACTATCTGCTTGCGGAAAAGAGATCTCTGGCTCTTGAACCTCAGGTACAGTTCCTAACAGATTTTCAATATCGGACAGACAAATCTCCGTTGCAATTACATAGTTTTTTTGTTTTACCAATCTGAGCGAATTGTAATTCTGCGGGTCATCAAATTGGTATTGATAGAGATTAAAAATTCCGTTAGAAAAAATGAGAAAAACCGGCTTAACTATCTTAGTAACCCTGTTGCTCCAAACACGAAACGGATAATATAACTGGCGTACAAGAAAATCATCTGACAAATCCCTTTTGGCTTCAAATAGGGAAAGATAGTTGATTCCTTCGTATGCAGCATCGATTTCGATCTGGGAATTAGTAACAGACACCGCTCTTGTTCCTGATGCAGAATCGATGTTAAAGTTAAATTCCCCTGAACTCATACGACCACTAACTGTTGCTACTAATGCTTCATCTTCCAGAAAATCTTCCAAAATTCCACAAGCGTTTGCACAGTTCAACGCAATAGCTTCACTTACGAGGAATTGAGGCATCAAACTTTGGATGTGTGCTGGAATTGAAATTCGCTGAACATCTGTGGACGGTTGCTCAAACTCTTTGTATGCTGAAAATGACGAGATAACATAATCGCCACGAGTAACAGGCAAAATCGCCAATTGATTTTCGGCAAAAATAGTTGGTAGATTGACTTTGTGGTCAAACTTGGTCATCAACCTCGGCTCACGAAATTCCTTAATCTGATTGGCTGAAATAGTAAACTGACCATTTCTTTCAATTTCAGCAAGTATGTGATACTTATCAAAAAGGTTCTCCCAGGCGGTATCATTCAGTCCCATAATTCCTGATAAGCACCTCCTCGATGGCTCCACGCTTGCTTGCATCAGAGTTAATTGCTCGTTTCGCTTTTACTATGGTAATTTCATACTCCCCGTACAGTTCTTTGATAAACTCTGTTGCGGAATTGGAGAGCATAAACTTGACACCACGCCGAGTTAACTCATCGCAACATTGTTTTAGGCGGATCTGTTCATTTCTGTCAAAACCGCCTTTGTTGTATCCGGTAAAACTTGCTGTATCAGAAACAGGATCGTAAGGGGGATCAAGATAAACAAAACCTCCTTTTCGTACCCGTTTCAGCGTTTCAGCAAAATCCTCACTATAAAATGTGATGTTACTTGCACCAAAATATTTGCTAACAGCTCTCAGTATAGGTTCGTTAACGATATTCGGATTTTTATAATGCCCGAATGGGGAATTGAACTCGCCTGATGAATTTACTCTAAATAATCCGTTAAAGCAAGTTTTGTTGAGATATATCAGTCTCGAAGCCCTTTCAACTTTCGACATAGCTTGATATACTTCTTTATCTCTGTCCATATCTCGGATAGCGTAAAAGTATTCAGCAGTATTTTCGTGCTTCTTAAGGGATTCCAGCAAACTTTCAACATCGTCACGAATAACCTCGTAGACTGTTATTAAATCTTGATTCAAATCATTTACGATTGCCCTTGTAGGCTGGATTGAAAAAAGTACTGCTCCACCACCTAAAAAAGGTTCACAATATGATGTTATCCGCTTAGGAAGTAAAGGGGTAATTTCGTCCAAAAGCTGACGCTTACCTCCAACCCATTTTACTACTGGGGCAACCAGTTTGTTTTTTGCCATAGCCTACACCTCCTTCGCAGATCAATTCATACTATTATACCATAGAAACCAATGTCTATCAACCGCTTTTTAGATGATAAACGCTTTGTATGTAACGGTCAGAACATCGGGTGTAGACCCGACATTCTGACCGCAAAAAGCCCCTTATCGCTACATTACTTCGCCTTACCGCTGAAACCATTTTCCCGGGCGTACTGGCTGGCTTTCTGCCTGCGTTCCTCGCTGTACGGCGGCTGCAAGCGGATGGACAGCCGGGACTTGTCGATCAGGTAGGATACACCGCCCAGATGCTCCGGCTTTTCCAGCTGGCACAGGTCAGGATACTTTTTACTGAACGCTGCCAGCCGCTTTTTCAGCCCGGCATTGTAGGTGTAGATACTGGCGGTGCTTTCTCCCTCATTGAACAGGATGATGGTTTCTTTCTCAACCTTTGTCAATCTCGTCATTGTCAACCTCCATGCTGCCGCCCACGATGCGATTCAAAATTACCTTGTGCCGGTAATAGGCTTCCATCTCCAGTTTCATATTGTAGAAGAAGCAGCGATACCACTTTTCTACACCCTCGCTGTCCAGCTTCTCAGCCAGAACTTCCACGGCTTTCCTTCCGGCAGGGTCGGGAATCAGGTCTGCCACCTGATACAGACGATCCACCGTTGCTTCACGGTTGGGGCAGCCAAAGGCAAACAGGATTTTCTTTTCGCCAATGCTCATTTTCATAAAATAGTCCTCCTTGAAGTTGATAAAAATAAAAGCGGCAGATAGTTCCCATAGGAATACCTGTCGCTTTGTGAACGATATGAAATTGTCGGGTCAGGACTTGATAAAATCACGCAGTCCGTGGTTTAAGTCTACAATTCTTTCAATCAGCCATTCCGCTATCTGGGGGATGATGAAGATTGCAAAGCTGACTGCCAGCATTTTCAATGCTTCCATGCCGGTACACACTCCAAACATCAGCCCGGCAAGTGTAATCATGAAGATAATTCCTGCCAGCAGGTCAAACAGGATAGCAGAAAAGGAAGTCAGAAAGATTGCCACCCATTGAATCAGGGTCACAGCTATTATTAGCGGCAATGCCAACAGCTTTATCAGAAACATGGCTATTTCTCCCCATTGACCTGTTCATAGGCTTCATGCTGAACAATCAGCCCAGCGGAAAAGCCGTATTTGAAGTGGCTTTCGCTTTCTTCACATTGGGCGATTGCTGTCTGCGCCCGGAGTTCCTTCACCAGCTCATAGTCCTCTTTGCTGAGCCGCTGGGACAGCTGCTCCATCAGGTTCTCACAGGCTTTGACCGCCTTGCGGTATACTTCCGATGTAGGGACAACCGTTTCACATGGATAAAACCTCCCGCTGTACATCTCTTCCAAAATCATAACACCACCTCCCTTCAGCAGTAGATTAACTCTGCCTTGATGATTTCCTCAGCCCGGCTGCGGATGGAGTTCATGGACTGCACCCATAACATCTGATTTTCAGCTTTCATGGCTTCGGTCACACCCTCGGCTTCTGCCATCTGGCGGATAATCAGGTGCAGCCTGTCCGTTGCCTGTTCGTTCAGATCGGCAAGGGCAGTGTGGAGCTTGCCGGACAAAAGCAGGTCACTGTAAACCATCGGGCGAAACTGTTTCAGATAGGACTGGTGCAGCCGTCCCCAGTGACCAATGGGGCGGTGTTCCTCCGGCAGCTTCAAATCCGGCACATAGTAATCGCCCACCAGCACATAGTCCATGCCGTTTTCGTGGATTCTCGGTTTTAACTCTTTCATGCTGAAATTTCCTCCTTACTCTGGTTCTTTTTATGATAATCCTCCCTGCGTTTGGCAAGGTAGGCTTCATAACGCCTGATGCCATCAGGATCACCGGCTTCTGCCGCCGCTTTCATTTTCTGGCGGGATTTTGTGGTTGCTTCGCTCTGGTATTTCCGCTTTTCAGCCAACTGCCGGGCAGCTTCCGGGTCAGTCCTGGCAAGCTCAACCAGTGCATCGTGTTCAGCCTTGCGTTTGGCTGTCCGTGTGCGGGTATATTCAGCCTTACGCTCTGCCATCATAGCCGCATACTCCGGGTCTGACGCTATCCGGGCTTCTTCACGCTCCTTTTTGCGCTGTCTGGCTTCGGCTTCTTTGGCTTTCATTGCCGCCCATTGCTCGGCAGCTCCCGGGTCAGTTTTGGCTTTTTCTTTCAGCTCTGCTCGTGACAGTTTCTTTTTCTGGGTAGCCCGTTCTATACGCTTACGCTCGGCTTCCAGCAGCTTTTCCTGACGGATACGCTCCTTTTCACCCAACTGCCGGAGATATTCCGGGTCAGCTTCTCTGGCTTCCCGAACCTTCTGGCGGTACTTCTGGTTTCGCTCCCGCAGTTTGCTCAAATGCTGCTCATATTGGGTAATAGCTTCCGGATCACCGGCTTCTGCTGCCAGCCGCAGGGCTTCTATTTTCTGTTTCCTGCGTTCATTGGCTCGTCTGCCTTTTTCCTGCTTTTTCCGTTTTTGCTCCGCATCTATGGCGGCAATCCGTTCTTCCTCGGACACAGTTTCAACAGGTGGGTAGTAGCTGCCGATGAAATTAAAGTGGATGTCGATGTTCTGCTGGCGGTAGATAGTGCGCCCGCCAGTTGCTTCGTGAACTTCCACCCGGTCGATGAAGGAGTAGAGCATGGCATCGGTCAATTCTGTGCAGTCACGGTATTTTCTGACCAGTGCCAGAAAACGCTCAGTGTCCGCTTTCTTCACGGTTTCCTGCTGAATCTGGCTTTCCAGCTCCTGTACCCGCCGTTCCAGAAGGATTTGTTCTTCATCATACTGCTGGATCATGCGCTGCGCCTGTCGTTCCGGCAGTACACCTTTCACGGAGCTTTCGTACAGGTTTTGAATCATGGTGTCCAGCTCTGCCATGCGCTTTCTGGCTTCTTCCAGTTCCCGCTGTCCGCTGTCTGTGTTCTTGCTCTGGTTTTCATTCCAGATGCTTTTGAGCTGGGCAACAAACTCGGCTTCATTTTCAAGGGCATATTTGCTGACCGCTTGAATTGCCTGTAAAATTACCGCTTCCAGAACCGATGTTTTGACAAAATGGGATACACATTGACCGGCAGTATTCCGATAATTTCCGCACTGAAAAGCTGAATCTGAATCAAACCGTTTTCCGCTTTTCACCCTGTCCGGGCTGCAAAAATTCATCCTTGCGCCGCAGTCTGCACAGTAAATCAAGCCGGACAGACGGTGGGTATAGGTTCCGTTGGCTGCTTTCGGACGCTTCTGCAACCGCAGTTTATGGGCAATATCCCATGTGTCCTGTTCAATGATGGCTTCATGGGTATCGGGGAAAATCATCAGTTCATCAGCTGTGGCGGCTCTGCGCTGCTTCGTTTTGAAATTCTCGCAGATGGATTTACCCAGCACCGTATGTCCCAGATATTCCTGCCTGTCCAGAATGTACCCTACGGTGGTTGCACTCCAGCGGTAGGGGTCTGCAACCTCGCTGTGTCTGCAATTTTCGGGAAAATATCTGGCGGCATAGGCTGACGGTATCAGTATCTTTTCTGCTGACAGCATTTCGGCAATGGCAGTCACTCCAATGCCCTGACAAGCCAGACGGAAGATTTTCCTGACAACCTCGGCAGCCGGTTCATCCACGAGCAGCAGCTGCTTGTCCTCTTTGGTGCGCTTGTATCCATAGGGGATAGAGCCGCTGCACCTCATGCCGTTTTTCATCCGGGCTTTGAATACCGCCTTGATTTTGTTGCTGGTATCTTTCGCATACCACTCGTTCATGATGTTCAAAAACGGAGTAAGGTCATTGTCTGAGGGGTTTGCGCTGTCCACGCTGTTATTGATGGCGATGAACCGGATACCCTTTTTCGGGAAAACAACCTCGGTATAGTAGCCGACTTGCAGGTAGTTTCTGCCAAAACGACTTAAATCCTTTACGATCAGGACAGCCACATGACCTGCTTCAATTTCTTCCAGAAGGGCGTTAAAGCCGGGACGATTGAAGTTCGTACCACTGTACCCATCGTCCGAAAAATGCCGGATATTTCTCATGCCATGCTGACGGGCATATTCTTCAAGGTACATTTTCTGATTCTGGATACTATTGGATTCTCCGACCTGTTCATCATCTCTGGACAGTCGCTCATACAACGCTGTGATTTTGATTTCTTCTTTCTTTGCCACGGTTTTAACCTCCCTTCCTTATGTACTTTTATCTCGTGTGACGCACCCTTTCTCTATCCTCTCCAAGTATAGCCCTTGGGGTCTGTCACCACATAGGAGCTGTGCATCTGCATCAGGTTGGGTTTCAGCCAGAATCGGGTCTTACCGGAACCGGAGCCGCCGATTACCAGAACATTTTTGTTTCTGGCGGTCTTGGGGTCCTTGGGACGGCTGTTCATGGTCAGGCTCTCGGTTTTTGTCAGAATCACATTGTTCTGGAACACCGGGTCGATGTAGGGTGCGATGTCCTCCCGCGTTCCCCATCGGGCAGAACCGTACTCCATGCCGCGGCGGTACTTCTTGGCGCTTTTGCTTTTCAGATACACCGCCAGCCGAAGCCCACCGCCGCAGCAGATTCCCACCAGCAGGTCCAGCGGGTGCAGGCTGGGCCACCAGCTTGCCAGCGCCACCGGCAGCGTGGAGAAGAACGAGAGCATTTTTGCCGAAGCGTCCGCGCCCTGTGCCATGCGCCATGCCTCCCCGAAGTTGGTAGCAAACAAACCCATCAGGAGATATGGCAGGTTCAAAATCAGGAGCTTTTTGATGTCAAGCTGCTTTTTCATCGTTCCAGCTCCTTTCGCCTGGTGCGATCCACCACGGCATTTTTGACCAGCTCTTTGAACTGGTTCAGCTTTGCCAGCACAGACGGACGCTCTGTTTTCTCTGCTTTTTTCACCTTTTTGCCAGTGTACTCGGTGAAAGCGGCGGTCAGCGCATCCGCATCCCGTCCCTTGAAAAAGATCAGGTACTTGGGCGGGGAGGTGCTGCGGTCTTTTTTCACCGCATAGTCCACGCCGTATTTCCGGGCAATCTTTTCAAACTCCTTGATGGAGGGATCGGTGATTTCGATATTGGAAACGCCCTGATTCTGGCCTACAAGCTGCTTGACCGTCTGTTTGCCCTGGGGCTTCACAGGCGCGTCCCGGATTCTCTGCTTATTCAGCTTCTTTTCCTTGCAGTGGGCAAGGTATTTACAAATGGCGGCCTTAAACAGCCGCCCGGTGAACTTTGTGCCGTTGACTACCAGCGTCAAAGTCCTGTTTTCCACTTCTTCCTGCATGGGATAACGCCTCCTTTCTGCGGATTTTGCAGGGATGGTTCAAAAATCTAAGGCGGGACCACCAGCCGCCGCAAAAGATACCGGGTCATCATATCATCAGCAGGATACTGTCCCGCAGCTGGGCAAAAAAGAGCTTGCCCTGGGGCGTTACCAGCGTATAGGAGCCGGTATGCCCATGGTTACAGTAGTCCTTGACGCAGAACAGGCCGTCGTTGGCAGATTTGGCATACGGCAGCACATTCCCGGATGCTGTGCGATATGACTACCGGTTCGGCTATACCCTCTATGACAAGGAAACCATGAAAGAACTGGACGGCGGCCAGCTGGATGCCCCGAAACTGTCCCGTTCCGCCGCTGTCCGGCAGATTTGTGAGGGGCTGGAACTGGAAAATCCGTCTGTTCAGGATGCCCCGCTGTCTATGATTGAGACCTTGCAGGATGCCGCCTGCCAGCAAATGCAGGAACAGGTCAGCCAGCAGAGCGCAGAAGCAACCGCCACCCAGCTGCCGGATGCTCAGGAACAGTCTTTGGATGAGTACCCTATGCCCGACAGCGAAGTATCTGTTTCGGATATGCAGGAATACGGCTACTTTTACGATGGGATGCTGCCTGTCACCAGAGAACGGGCGCTGGAACTGGACGCTGCCGGTCTGACCGTCTATGTCCTCCATGAAGATAACACGGAGAGCATGGTGTTTGACACCGAGGAAATCATAGGGCATGGCGGGCTTTTCGGCGTGGAACACGAGGAATGGGAGCAAAGTCCGGCGTTCCATGAAAAGGTGTTGGAACGGCAGGAACGGCAGCTGGAACGGGAGCAGGCGTTCCTCTCCCATGAGGGCTGCTGCTTTGCCATCTATCAGGTGAGCCGTGACGATCCGCAGAATGTGCGGTTTATGAATCTGGACTGGCTGCAATCGCACAATCTGGCCGTGGACCGAAGTAATTATGACCTGATCTACACCGCCCCGCTGAACGGTTCCGGCAGCACTATGGAGCAGCTGGAAACGCTGTATAAACAGTTCAACCTGAAAAAGCCTGTGGATTTTCACAGCCCGTCCCTGAGCGTCAGCGACATCGTTGCCATCAAGCAGGACGGTAAGGTATCCTGTCATTACTGCGACAGCGTTGGTTTCACCGAGATTCCCGGATTCCTGCCGGACAATCCGCTGAAAAATGCGGAAATGATGCTGGAGGATGACTACGGCATGATCGACGGCATCATCAACAACGGCCCAAAAGAGCCGACCGTGGCGCAGCTGGAACAGCAGGCCCGCAGCGGCCAGCCAATCTCTCTCATGGATTTATGAAGAAGCATGGACATTATTGTAAAGTCTGCGGAGAATATAAGGCTAACGAAAAATTTTCCGGCAAAGGTCATGCGGCGCACATCTGTAAATCCTGTGCTTCTTTATCGCCGGAGAAACAAGCGGAGCAAATAACGGTAAACCGCTTACTGAATCTCCCTTGGCGGTTATTAAAGGAGCAGATTTCCTGGCTGAAAAAACGAATGAAAGATAAGCGCCCGGAAGTTCGTGCACTGGCAAAAGAACAATACGAGATGAGGTTTCCTCCAAAACAGTTAGAGGACACCGATGACGATTTTGATTTTCTTGATGAGAATGATTTTATAGAATAACGAAAGCGGTCTGCACCATGCAGGCCGTTTCTTTTTTGGAAAGGAGGCTCCATCTATGGCAACCACACGCATCATGCCCCTGCATATCGGCAAGGGGCGCACTGAGAGCCGAGCAATCAGCGATATTATTGATTATGTGGCAAATCCGCAAAAGACCGACAACGGAAAACTGATTACCGGCTATGGCTGTGACAGCCGGACCGCCGATGCGGAGTTTCTGTTGGCGAAGCGGCAGTATATCGCCGCCACCGGGCGGGTGCGCGGGGCGGACGATGTGATCGCTTACCATGTGCGCCAGTCCTTCAAACCCGGAGAGATCACACCGGAGGAAGCCAACCGCCTGGGCGTGGAATTTGCCAAGCGGTTCACCAAGGACAATCACGCCTTTGTGGTCTGCACTCACATAGACAAATCGCACGTTCATAATCACATCATCTGGTCGGCGGTCAATGCAGATTGTGACCGAAAATTCCGCAACTTTTGGGGCAGCACCAGAGCCGTCCGGCGCTTGAGCGATACCATCTGTATCGAGAACGGATTGTCCATTGTGGAGGACCCAAAGCCTCACGGAAAGAGTTATAACAAATGGCTGGGCGATCAGGCCAAGCCCTCCCATCGGGAACAGTTGCGGGTGATGATTGACCGTGCGCTGGAGCAGAAACCGGCGGACTTTGATGCGCTGCTGAAACTGCTTTCCGAGATGGGATGCGAAGTATCCCGGCGCGGGAAAGTCATCCGGCTCAAAGCGCCCAGCTGGAAGAATGTAGCCCGCATGGATGACAAGCTGGGGGCCGGGTACAGTGAAGCAGAAATCCGTGCGGTGTTGGCCGGTGAAAAACAGCATACGCCCCGTAAAAATTCCACCGTGCAGCCGGAGCCGCCCAAGGTCAATCTGCTGGTGGATATTCAGGCAAAATTACAGGCTGGGAAAGGCGCTGGGTATGCGCGATGGGCCAAGGTTTTCAACCTGAAACAGATGGCGCAGACTGTAAATTTTCTTACCGAACATCGGCTGCTGGATTATGCGGAGCTGGCAGAAAAAGCGGCGGCAGCCACCGCCCACCACAACGAACTGTCGGCGCAGATCAAGGCGGCGGAGAAACGCATGGCGGAGATCGCTGTTCTGCGTACTCACATCGTAAACTATGCCAAGACCCGTGAAACCTATGTAGCCTACCGCAAGGCGGGATACTCTAAGAAATTCCGGGAGGAACATGAGCAGGAAATCCTGCTCCATCAGGCGGCAAAAAATGCCTTTGACGAGATGGGCGTGAAGAAGCTGCCCAAGGTCAAAGACCTGCAAGCCGAGTACGCAAAGCTGCTGGAGGAAAAGAAGAAAACCTACGCCGAGTACCGGCGTTCCCGTGAGGAAATGCGGGAGCTTTTAACGGCAAAGGCAAATGTAGATCGAGTGCTGAAAATGGAGGTAGAACAGGATGTTGAAAAAGAAAAAGACCACGGCCAGCGGTAAGCTGATCCTGGTCAAAAGCGTTCGCAGAACGCGCAGCCACAGAATGAAATTCTGTGTTCAAAGGGGCTTGGGGGCGCTGCCCCGGGCAAGCAAGCGGAGAGGAAAATCACAAAGGGATTTTCTTCTCTGCGGGCCTGTGTGTATTAACACA
>NZ_JBQKJT010000033.1:0-16118 GCF_052117125.1 Candidatus Avoscillospira sp. LCP25S3_F1
CTTCCAGCGCATCAAGACCCACCTGGCCAGAGAAACGGCTCGGACCGGCGTAAAGCTCACCCAGCGGGACTTCGTCCTGGGCCTGATCGAGCAGGCGCTGGCGGAAGCCGAGGCCAGCCTGGCCCCACAGGAGGCCCCTGAGAGCACCGAGGAAGCCCCGGAGGACAGCGGAGCCGCCGGTACCACCCCAGACGCCAGCGAGGCCAGCACGGAGGCGGAGAGAGACACAGCGGACATCGAACAATAACACAAGGAGTCAAAGCAAGGGGCCGGAGGACACATCTCAAGCAGATGCGTCCTCCGGCCCCTTTTTTGTTTTTCCTAGAAGGGGGTGAACATGATACAAACGTCAGAAAAAACTCGTTTTACAGAGGCTGAAATGGCCATTGTCCGAGACACGGACCTTCCGGATCTGCTGAACTCCCTGGGCTACCAGGTGAAGCGGATCGGCAGGTACTACACCACGCAGGAGATGGACAGCATCCGGATCAAGGACAGACGTACCTGGTTCCGCTACACTACTGCATTTGTGCTTGGGAACCACGAAAACTATGACGCTTACAAAGACTACCCCAAAGAAGAATGGCATGGTGGACAGATCCAGAGGATACGTCCCTCCGTTCTGCACCTCATGCGAGGTCAGGTATATGAGCTCAATGGCAGGAAGTTTTTTACCATGGGCGGCGCTTCCTCCCATGATATCCAGGACGGCATCCTGGAACCGGACGATCCTGACTTCGAGGAAAAGTTCCAGCAACTCGAACAGCGCGGTGCGCTGTTTCGTGTGAACCGTCGTTCCTGGTGGGCCGAGGAACTGCCCAGCAAAGCGGAATATCTGGAAGCCAGAGCAAATCTGGCGCGTGTCCACTGGAATGTGGATTACATCATCAGCCACTGCTGCCCCTCCAGCATACAGGATGTGTTCAGCGGAGGAATGTTCAAAAAAGACGCACTGACCGAGTTCTTCGACGAAGTGCGTCAGAAATGTACCTTCCAGTACTGGTTCTTCGGCCACTATCACAGCAATATGGTGATCGAGAAAAGATATGCCATGCTATATGAGCAGATCATAAGACTGAAGTAAGACAAAGGGCTGTGCTGACGCACGGCCCTTTTTTCGCCTCTGTTTGCACACGGCTTTGTCAGTATGTCATATAGGGGTTCGGAAATGGCTTGAAAAAAGCGCAGAAAAACAAAAACACAAGTTGCGCAAAACCCTGAATCAATTGAGCCGCAAGGCTTTCAAGGCTGCATCTTTTTCGGCAACAAAAGACAAAAACGTCTTGAAATCGTAGGATTTCAAGACGTTTTTTCTTTTTTCTGGGGTCTGAGAACTCTGTTCTGTTGCGATAATCCGTCACAGACGCCAATCTGCCGGAGTCTATATGGGATGCAATTTCGTGATATAATTTCTAAAAAATCCCAAAACATGCCGCAAACGCGTAAAATTTCAGTTACAGTATTGCCCATTTCTTCTGGATATGATATCCTGAATCGCATAAAAACGCATGGTTTCAGTCCACATACTGCCGTGGTACAACTGCGGCAATCCAAAAAGGAGGTCCATATGCAACGCTTTCAACTGCCGAAGTTTGGCAAACAGGTATGCTGTGTTCTGCTTTCCGTCAGCCTGCTCTGGAGCTGCGGCCTGCCGGTCTATGCCGCGCGTTCCCAAGACGTGCTCTATGCTTCGGCACAGACCCGGCGGGAAGCCGGCCCCGGCGAGTATTTCTATACGCAGCTGAACGACAGCGAAAAGGCGGTCTATGACGCCATTGTAAGCCAGATCGAGGAACTGGCCAAAGATGAAACCGATCCTTCCGGCGTACAGGTTGTGATTCCCAAGGATTCCGGTTATTCCCCTACAGCCAGGCCCATTTTTGCCGTATTTCGGGACCATCCGGAATTTTTCTGGATAGACAGCTCCAATCTGGCTTGGGCAGAAGGAAGCCCGGCAGTCAATGATGCTGGTGATTCTGTCTTTGTCTTGGACCGGTGGGATCGGGGGCAACCTTTCTTTTACCCCGGTTTCACAAGTGAGAATTTGCAGAATTATCGGGACCGATTGGACGCCAAGGTGCAGGAGATCCAGCAGGGCATCCCCTCTACCGCCACCGACACCGTGGCGAAGCTGAAGTATTTGAACGACTGGATTGCCTCTAATAATGTTTACAATGCCCAAGGGCTCTCCGCCAGCAACTTCTCCCGCTGTGCAGCCAGCGGCCTGCTCAGCGACAATGATACCAGTACCTCCAATGATGACCCGGTCTGCTATGGCTATGCGACTGCCATGAAGGTGCTGCTGGACGCCCTGAACATCGAAAACGTGTATATTGAGGGCTGGGCCTATAACACCAATAACCGGCCCAACGGCGAACAGCACGCCTGGAACTACGTCAAGCTGGACGATGGCTCCGGTCTGCAACAGTGGTATGCTCTGGACCCCACCTGGGATGATCCCGGCGGCGCCAGCCTGCCGGCCCGGCAGGTTTATTTCCTGGTGGGCAGCAACACGCAGACAGAAAAGAATCTGCCGGGATATGAGACCTTTGGGATCAATCATAATTCTTCGCCAGAAAAATCCCCAGCTTATAAGGAAGGAAAATTCACCTATCCCGCCTTGGCCGCTGAGGCCCGTAACCCCAGCGCCGACGGCAATGTGATTTTGCAAAAGCCCACCGGGGACACCACAGGCTTCCAAACCCTGCAAGAGGCCATGGATGCCGCACAATCGGGAGACACCCTTATCTTGCAAAACGCCATCCAGGTTGACCATACCATTGTGCTGAAAGACGGTGTGACCCTGGACCTGAACGGGCAGACGGGGGGCACGACTCCAGCGGTTGCCATTACGGGAACGGCCGCTCCCGTTTTCCGGGTGGAAGCGGGACAGTCCGCTTCGGTCATCAACTCGGGGAAGTTTACGGCGGTCAAGTTGGACAGCAGTTCTTCCACGGTGGTAGAGAACAACGGTTCTCTGACCTTGGGCGGCAACGTGCAGTTCACCAGTGTGATGTCGCCTATGGGCGGCAATTCGGTGATATCCGGCAATGATCCGCTCAAAGCGCCCCATGTGCGCTATGTCGCCCTCGACAAAACCGTAACCGCGTTTCTGGTTGCCCAGCCTCAGGCCCCGGCCGCCGGCAGCTATTCCGCCCAGGATGGACAGACTGTGCAGGACCTGTTGGACGCTTTCCCCCAGCCTGTGGTATCAATGCAATATTACGGAAACAGCGGCAGTCTGGTACCACTTCTCTCTACGGAAAGTCAGCTGAAGTGGGAGCTGAAGCAGTCGCCGGACGGCGGCAGCGCAACTAATCCCATTGACCCATTGGAAAACGGCGCCTATCACTTTGAGGCCCAGGCCTTTGATTACACCATTTCCTATGAGGTGGAGGTCAGCGGTCTCACGCCCCGGCCCCAGGAGATCACTTCGGTGACCCTCACCGGGTTGGACGCGCCGGTCGCGGGACAGGCCCTGGATGCCGACGCCGTTTCGGATACAACGGGGGTAACGGTCTCCGGTGTGACCTGGGACCCCGCCCACAGCACGGCGGACTATGACACAATTTATACCGCCACGCTTACCCTGACGGCGGAGTCCGGCTATCTCTTTGCCTCGTCGGTCACAGCCACGGTGAACGGTCAGTCGGTCCAACTCAGCGGCCAGTCGGCGGATACCCGCTCCGTGCAGGTCACTTTCCCCGCCACCCAGGCACAGGATGTGCTGCTGGAATCCATTGTGGAGCCTGCCCCAATCACAGCAGATAACGGTACCGCCTTGTCTGCTCTGTCCCTCCCGACCCAGGTGGATCTCCGCACCAGCGACGGCCAGACCCGCAAGGCCGATGTGATCTGGAACCGGACGCCTGTCGAGGGAACCAACTATCAGCCGGACCTGACCACCCAGCAGACCTTCCGTTTGTCCGGCACGGTCACTCTGCCCGATGGGGTGAATGCCAATGGCGTTGCCCTCACAGTGACCATTGAGGTGACCGTCCTCGAAGCGCCTGTTACTGTCCAGACTGCCGCCCCCACGGCACAACCCGAACCGGGGCACTATACCGCCAACCAGCAGGTTACCCTGACCAGCAGCACCCAAGACGCGGTCATCTACTATACCCTGGACGGTACAGACCCAGTATCCACCTCTGCGGCACAATATACCGGCCCCATTTCGCTCAACGGCGCCGCCGGGAAACCCATGACCTTCCAGATTCGGGCCGTGGCCATATCCCCCACCCTGGGGAATAGCCCCGTGGTCACCCTGGACTACACCATCACTCTGCCCGGCGAGCCCGGTGGCGGCTCCTCCGGCGGTGATTCCGGTTCCGGCGACTCCTCCGGCGGTGATTCCGGTTCCGGCGACTCCTCTAGCGGCGATTCCGGTTCCGGCGGCTCCTCTAGCGGCGATTCCGGTTCCGGCGGCTCTTCCGGCAGCGATTCCGGTTCCGGTGGTTCCTCCGGCGGTAATTCCGGTTCCGGCAGCTCCTCTAGCGGCGATTCCGGTTCCGGTGGTTCCTCCGGCGGTAATTCCGGTTCCGGTGGTTCCTCTAATAGCGGAAGCAGTTCCACCTCGGGCAATCAAACGGTGACGGAAAAGCATCCGGACGGCTCTGCCACCACGACAGTGACCAAACCGGACGGCACGGTGATTACCACGAATATCGATTCTGTCGGAAACCGGACGGAGACTGTAACCAATCCCGACGGCTCCATGCAGACTACAGTAGAGAACATAGACGGGTCTTCTGCTGTAACCACCGTAGACAAAACCGGTAAGACAGAGGTCAAAGTGGGCCTGTCGGAAAGCGCGGTTTGGAATGCCGTAACCCAGGAAAAACCCGTGAAAGTGCCAACGCCCAGCCTATCGGTGACTAGCAGCGTGGCTGACGCCCCTGCTGTTACGATAACTCTTCCCATGGACGGCAGCACCACCGTGGAAATCCCCGTAAAAAATGGGACTTCCGGAACTGTAGCTGTGCTGGTGAAGGCCGATGGGACCCAACAGATTCTGAAAACCAGTCTGGCCACTACGGATCGTGTGACGGTGTCCCTCCAGGATGGCGACACCATTCATCTGGTGGATAACTCCAAGTCCTTCACCGATGTCCCCAGCGGATACTGGGGCGCGGAGGCCATCAATTTTGTTGCCAGCCGGGAGCTGTTTTCCGGCATCTCTGCCGTCCGCTTTGCGCCGGAGGGGGCCATGAGTCGTGCCATGATCGTTACAGTTCTGGCCCGCCTGAACAACGTGGATACCACCGCGGGCCAAACCTGGTACGACGCCGGAGCCCAATGGGCTGTGGAACACGGGATTTCCGACGGTGCGAACCTGATGGACGATCTGACCCGCGAGCAGCTGGCCACCATGCTGTGGCGGTACGCCGGTTCCCCTGACGCCAATGGCAATCTCACCGGATACCCCGATGGCGCCAGTGTCAGCAGCTGGGCATCTCAGGCCATGGCCTGGGCGGTGAACCAGGGCTTGATCTCTGGGATGGATGGTGCTCTATTCCCTCAGTCCGTCGCCACCTGAGCCCAGGTGGCTCAGATTATGACGCGTTTTGTAGAACTGCTGAACCGATGAAGCCGCGTGAAACAAGCGCGAAAAACGGGAATCATCATCGCTGGAATTCTCGAAACCATTGGGATGCCCGATTCTGGGGTACGCGTCTTTTTCAACAGTAAAAACACGTCGGAGCAAGCTCTGTATGGCTTGCTCCGACGTGTTTTGTTCTGCTCAGAATTCAAAGTCCACGGCCACACGGTCGGTCCGGATGGACTTGCAAAGGCTGGACACCGCCACATGGCGCGGGTCCTTTTTGTAAGTCTCCAGGTCCTCCCAGGTGCGGAAGGTGGCGATCAACGCCGCGTCGTAATTGCCTTTGCCGGCGGCATCCACGCCCACCTCCATGTCCACGATTTGGGGAATCTGTCCCTGCAACGACCGCAGGCCGTCCAGAAACTGCTGCATCTCCGCTTCGCAGCCCTCGCGGAATTTCCACATAATCACATGGCGAATCATGGGTTCTCCTCCTTGTTGATTCAGATACCATCAGTATACCAGAAGTTCCGCCGGGAGGAAATGCCTTTTTCTTGCGGCAGCACCCCAGGATTCTGTCTGCCGCCATGACCGGCCAAATTGTGCGGCGTCGCCTTGACAAATCTCCCCATGGTTTTTATACTGTCTGTATTAGTAATTTCCATACAGTCCGGTATACGAACAGGAGGTGCGCCCTTGGTAACCCTCAATTACCGCGATTCCAAACCCATCTATGAGCAGGTCAAGGACGGCTTTCGCAAGCTGATCCTGTCCGGCGTACTGGCCACCGGCGAACGGCTTCCCAGCGTGCGGGAACTGGCAGCCCAGCTGGCCATCAATCCCAATACCATTCAGCGGGCCTACCGGGAGCTGGAAGCTGAGGGCTTTATCTACTCCATCGCCGGTAAGGGCTCCTTTGCCGCGGCCCTGACGGAGGTCACCGACCGGCGGCGGGAGGAGCTGCTCAGCACGTTTGATGACGCGGCGGCGGAATTGCTGCGTCTGGGCGTTTCGGAGCATTCGCTCACATCCCGCATTCACCAGATGTTGGAAGGAGTGGAACTATGATTACTGTCCATCAGGCAGTCAAACAATTCGACGGCTTCCGTGCCCTGGACCAGGTGGACCTGACAGTGCCCAACGGCGCCATCTACGGTCTGGTGGGACCCAACGGCGCCGGCAAGACCACGCTGCTGCGTCACCTCACCGGCGTCCTGCGGCCCGACAGCGGACAGGTTCATATCGACGGTGCGCCGGTCTATGAGTGTATGGACACCAAGAGCCGCATTGCGTCCATTCCCGACGATATTTACTACCACCCCCAGGCCACCATCCAGGACATGATGCGCTATTACCGGGGCCTCTATCCCCGGTTTGACAGCGAACTATATAAAAAGCTGGGAGATGCCTTCAATCTGGACCCGCGCCAATCCATGCGCCGTCTTTCCAAGGGTATGCTGAAACAGGCCGCCTTCTGGCTGGCCCTGTGTACCCGGCCCGACTACCTGTTTCTCGACGAGCCGGTGGACGGTCTGGACCCGGTCATGCGCCGCCAGCTGTGGAGCCTGATTCTCGACGACACCGCCCAGCGGGGCACTACCGTGCTGGTCTCCTCCCACAATCTGCGGGAGCTGGAGGATGTCTGCGACCATGTCGGTATTATGAACCGGGGCAAAATGCTGCTGGAGCGGCCCCTGTCGGAATTGCAGGAAAACATCGTCAAGGTACAGCTGGTGTCGGACCGGCCTCTGCCGCCGTCCCTGACGGTGCTCCACCAGTCCACCGTGGGCCGGGTGCAGACCCTGATCCTCCGGGGCAACGCCCGGGAGATCTCCGACCGCATTGCCGCCACGCTGCCCATCTTCTATGACCTGCTGCCTCTGTCGCTGGAGGAGATCTTCATCTATGAACTGGGAGGTGTTGACTATGCGGTCAAATCCATTGTTCTTTAGTCCGACCGTCTACCGGACGGCCCTGACGCGCTTTGCCCCCCTCTGGATTGTCTATCTCATTGTATGGGTGGTGACACTGCCCCTGGCCATGCTCTTTCAGGCGGGAGACTCCTCCTACAGCTTGATACAGATGCAGTATGCCATCCTCAACGGTGCGATTCACTACGGCCCCATGGCCAATTTGGTCTATGCCGCCGCCGTAGCCATGGCCCTCCACGGCTGGATGTACCACACCCGCAGCGTCAATACCGTGGCGGCTCTGCCGATCCGGCGGGAAGCCCATTTCCTTTCCAATCTGGCGGCGGCCATGACCTTCAGCCTGGGTCCCAATCTGATCATCGCCCTGCTCACCTGGGCCGCCGGCGTCTCCACCGGGTACCCGGCTCTGGGCTGCGTCGCCATCTGGCTGGCCCTGATGACGCTGCAATTCCTGTGCTTTTATGGGCTGGCTGCGCTCTGCGCCGCCATTGTGGGCCAGCTTCTGGCCCTGCCCGCCCTGTATTTCCTGTTGAATGTGGCGGCCGTCACCGTCAATACGGTGGTCAACTCCGTGCTGTCCTCCTTTGTCTACGGCATGTCCCGCAGCGCCGGAACGCCTCTGGCCGTCTTCTCTCCGGTCTTCTACTATTTAGATAAGGTACATCTGTCGGAGAAAACCGTGGGCGCCGGGGCCGATGCCGTGAATCAATGCGTCTTCCGCGGCTGGACCTATCCCCTGCTGGCGGCCCTGGCCGGTGTGATTCTGCTGGTGGTCTCCTTTTTCCTCCTGCGCCGCCGGGCCATGGAGTATGCCGGAGACGTCATCGCCGTCCGCCCTCTGCGGCCGGTCCTGAAATACTGCTTCACCCTCTTCTGCGCTCTGGTGCTGGGCCTGGTGGGCGCCACCATGTTTTTCTCCGGCAGCCGCGGCCCCGCCCTGACGGCGGTGGTGCTGTGCTTGCTGCTGGGCGCGTTCCTGGGCTACTTCACGGCGGAAATTCTGCTGCGCAAGACCTTCCACGTGTTCCGCCGGGGCTGGGTGGGCTTCAGCATCGTCTGCGCCGGTCTGCTGGTGTTGGTGGGACTGGTGGAGTTGGACGCCTTCGGCTATGAGAAAACCGTCCCTACGGCGGACCAGGTGGAGAGCATCACCCTCAGCAGTCCTGTGTTCCCCCACGATGTGGTCATCACCGACGAAGCCCACATTGCCGACCTGCTGACGCTGCATCAGCAGATCATCGAGCAGAAGGGCCAGCAGGAAGCGCTGCTGGCCGACCGGGCCGATTCCATCGACACCACCGTGGAGGGCAGCTCCCTGGACCTGATCTATCAATACCGGAACGGACGGACCCTGGCCCGCTCCTACGACATCTGCTGTACGGAAGCATTATGGCTGGACAGTGCCAGCCTGCCCCGGCAGTTCGCGGCCATCCTCACAGACCCCTATATCGTCAGCGCCGCCACCGTCCCCAACTTTGATGTGTCGGTCCGGTCCATCAACTACGGCTATGTCAGCGTCTATGAAGACCCAACCTATAATTACATCACCCAGGACCTGACCGCATCCGAGGCCTACGACCTCTATACCAACGCGGTGCTGCCGGACCTGCAAGAGGGCCTTATCGGACGACCGGTTCTGTTCAGCTACGACACGTCTCTGGAAACCCAGTACATGGCCTCCATCTTTATGGAATTTCTCCACACGGTGGATACCCCCACCCAGACCCCGGACTACTCCATGACCATTGTAGCCTCCGACTATCTGAGTCTGACGCCTACGGTGGGCTCCCGGACGGCCCAATGGCTCATGGACCACGGGCATACCCTGAAGGTTTACGACGAGACGGCGTCCAATTGACCATTCTGATACCAAACCCATGGCGGGAGCTGCTGCGAGCAGTTCCCGCCGTTTCCTTTGCGGAGATTTTCTCTTGTCCCCGCCGCCGCCGGATGGTATGATGGTGACAGAATTTGCAGAACACCACCGGGAGATGATCGGATGATTTTAATTGGACTGGACCTGGGCACCCAGGGCGTCCGCGCCGTGGCTGCCGATGCGTCGGGTACGGTACTGGCCACCGCCGCCGCCCACTATGACCAGATCAACACGGCTCCGGAACCGTACAAGGAACAGGACGCCGCTCACTGGCGGGCCGCGTCCCTGTCGGTGCTGTCCCGACTGTCCGCCGCTCTGGGACCTGTGGACCATGGGGAGCCGGTTCTGCTGGCCGTGGACGGCACCAGCGGCACCCTTCTGCCCCTGGATCATCAGGGGCGGCCCCTGTGCCACGCCCTGATGTACAACGACGGCCGCGCCGCCGCTGTGCTGGATACGGTACGCCGTCACGCCCGGCCCCTGGAGGAAACGCTGGGCTATTCCGTGGGTGCTTCCTTTGCCCTGCCCAAACTCTACTGGCTCCAACAGCACCGGCCGGACCTCTATGGGCAGACCTGGCGGTTTGTCCATCAGGCCGACTATCTGGTGGGATGTTTGACGGGGGAATTCGGCGTCACCGACTATTCCAACGCCTTGAAAACGTGCTATGATCTGGTCCATGACTGCTGGCCGTCGGCGCTGTTGGAGGGTCTTTCCATCGATGCGTCCCTGCTGCCGTCGGTGGTGGCCCCCGGTACACCCATCGGTCCCATCACCGCCGCGGCCGCCGCCGAGACGGGTCTGCCCCGCCACACCCTGGTGACGGCGGGAGCCACCGACGGCTATGCCTCCTGTGTGGCTTCGGGCGTGGTCCGGCCCGGCCAGTACAACACCACCATCGGCACCACCCTGGTCCTCAAGGGCGTGACGGAGCAGCTGATCCGGGACCCTCAAGGCCGCGTCTATTGCCACAAACACCCGGAGGGCTACTGGTACCCCGGCGGCGCGGGCAATGTGGGCGGCATCTGTCTCAATCAGTGGTTTGGGGCCGACGCCTTTGACCGGCTCAACGCCCAGGTCCCCGACGCCGTCCCCACGGGCAATGTGATCTATCCCCTGACCACCACCGGCGAACGGTTCCCCTTTGTGTGCCCCACAGCCCAGGGCTTCTCCATTCTGCGGCGGGATGACGAGGTGAGCCGTTACGCCGGTACCATGGAGGGCGTGGCCTATGTGGAGCGATTGTGCTATGACACACTGACCGACTTGGGCTGCGCCGTGGGCGACGAAATCACCATTGCCGGCGGCGCGGTCAAGTCGCCCCAGTGGAGCCAGATTCGGGCCGATGTGCTGGGCCGCTGTCTGGTGGAGCCGGAGACGGTGGAAGCGGCCTTCGGCATGGCGATGATCGCCGGTACCACAGCCCTCCGCCGGACGTTGACGGAAGCCACCGGGGCCATGGTGCGGACGGTGCGCCGCTTTGAACCGCGGGAAGCGGTGCATCTGATGTATCAGGAATCTTATGAAGCCTTTTTGGAAGCGTGCCGGGAACGGGGGTATTTGGATTGAGCATCTATAAGGATTGCGATATTCGGGGCGTCTATGGCGTCGATTTGACGGAACGGGAGATGTCTGCCATCGGCGCGGCGTTGGCCGTGGAGCTGGCAGGCCGGTCCATTGTGGTGGGCGGCGACTACCGCCTTCACACGCCGCCGCTGAAAGCGGCGCTGATCGAAGCCCTGGTCCGGGGCGGCGCCGCCGTTTACGACGTGGGCCAAGTGTCCACGCCCCAGCTGTATTTCTCCAAAACCCATTTGGGAACCTATGCCAGCGCCCAGGTCACCGCCTCCCACAATCCGGCCAAGTACAACGGCTTGAAGCTGATGCTGGGGCCGTGGCCCATTACGCCGGAGGAGATCCGCCATCTGGCAGACTTGGCCGCCTCCGGCGCGTCGGTGTCCGGCAGCGGTACCGTCACACAGGTGGATACCGGCGACGCTTACGCAGATATGGTCCGCAAGGCGGGCAGCGTCCGCCGTCCCCTCCATCTGGTCATCGACGCAGGCAATGGGGCCATGAGCCAGGCAGCTCCTGCCGTCATGGCGTCCCTGGGCCACCGGGTGGAACCGCTGTTCTGCGACTTTGACGGCAGCTTTCCCAACCGGGACCCCAATCCCGCCGTTCCGTCCCATCTGACGGCCCTGTGCCGCCGGGTGCGGGAAACCGGCGCCGACTTCGGCGTGGCCTTTGACGGCGACGGGGACCGGGCCATCTTTGTGGACGGCGACGGCGTGCCGCTGCTGGCAGAAGAAGCTCTGGTGATCTTCGCCAACCATCTGGTCCATCCGGGGGATACGGTGGTCTATGACCTCAAGTGCAGTTCCATCTTCCGCCGGGCCGTGGAGGCCCGGGGCGGCACGGCCATTATGGAGCGGTCGGGCCACGCCTTTATCCGCCGCACCTTTATGGAACGGGGCAGCGTCCTGGCGGGAGAGGTCAGTGGTCACTACTTTTTCCGGGAACTGGCCGGAGACGACGGTTTGTATGCCCTGGCGGTGCTGTCTTCCATTCTGTCCCGGACCGATCGGACCCTGCGGCAGCTGCTGGACGGCGTCTCCTATCCGGCCATCACGCCGGATCTCCGCATCCAGGCCAGTGAAGCGGAGATCGATGCTGCGCTGGCGCGGATGGAACAATGGGCTGCCCACAGCGTGGCCGCCGTGTCCCGGCTGGACGGCATCCGTCTGGAATTTCCCGACGGCAGCTGGGTTCTGCTGCGCCGTTCCATCACGGAACCGGCGTTCACCGTGCGGCTGGAGGCACCCACGGCCCACGGTCTGCAACAGCTGCGGGCGCAGGCCGCCCAGGCCCTGGACGTTCCCCGACTGGCCGAATAGTCTCAGATGGTCCCATCTTCCAACCACCCGCCCGGCGGGTGGTTTTTTTGATATCATTTTATGGTTATCGGAAGAATTGCACATCGGCGCCTATGTCCAGGGCGGCGGAGCGGAGTGAAAACCGCCGTCTGGCCCTGGTGCTGCAAACCATCTGCACCACTGGTATCCGGGTGTTGGAGCTGCGGTTCATCACCGTTAAAGCCGTGGCGGCAGATCAATCCTATCGCTTCTTGCACCACGTGTTTTCTCTGCATTCCATTTAAAAAATGGTATGCTATTGAAATATTTTCCTATACAAATCAAATCAAAAGTGGAAAATGGGGACAACGAAACGACCAGGCCTCATCTGAACACATGATTTTTTTTGCTCTTTTTATCGGCTAAAATAAAAATTTTATGACAAACCAAAAATTTTTTGAAAAAAATTTTCCGTCATGTATTATAATCCCTAATAATTGTGCCGATATAATTACTGGATAAAATTTATGTGGCATAACTGCATTTGACATAGGGAAGGAGGCCCCGGCTGCCACACAACCGCTCGGTCCTGACCGAGTTTGCCATATGCGTTGCTCATATGGGTGTATTGGAAAAAAAAAGTAGAAACCCGTGTTCATAGCACAAACTGGAGGGAATTGTATGCAAAGAGAAAAAGACACTATGCATCTTGGGGGCAAACAAATCAAACTGGGTATCACACCAAAACTGCTTTTGGGTATTTTATGCCCTCTGATCGTTTGTATCATCCTCGTCAGTGTGTTTCTTGGTCTGCAAGGTTCTTCAATTATCAATAAAATTATAAGCGAACAGTTGGATGCTCAGACCAACTCAGCAGCCAATGAAATAGATTCTTTTTTCAGTCGGTATTACGGTGTGGCCGAGTGTCTGGCCGCCACGCAGATTGCACGCGATACGACAGATACAACGGACACCTTTGCCGATCATTCTCAATACCGGAGCCTGATCGAGACGCTGCAGCTGATTCAGCAGCAGGATTCTGAAAATATAACGTCTGTCTGGCTGGTGAATCTCCAGACAGGAGAAAGCATCCAGAATGACGGTATGCTCTATACCTCCAACGACTTTGATTATTCAACCCGTTCCTGGTATACTCTGGTGAGTTCCCAGCAGGAAACGATCGTCACGGAAGTATTTACCGGTACCAACGGTGATGTAATCAGCGTAGCCAGCCCCGTTTACTCCGACGGTACCATGGTGGGCGTCGTGGGTCTGGATCTGAACATCGACCATATGAAGGACCTGTTGGGTGAAGTGAAGATAGGCACTACAGGCTATGTGACCGTATATGATTCAAACAGCCTGATCATCTACCATCCCGACCAGTCCCTCATCGACACCAACGCCGCCGACGCAGGCTACTCTGCCAACATGCTCAATGCCATTCGCAACAGGGAAGATTCCAACGCCATGCTCTATACGCGCGGCCAGACTCAATACTACGGCAGCACCGTCCCCATTGGCAATACGGGCTATATTGCGTTGGGCGTGATGCCTGTGGCGGAGTATACATCTCATACCGCAGCCATTCTCCGGGTTTTGATCATCGGCATGGGCATCTGCGTCCTTCTGGTGACCGCCATCTGCGCCATCATCGCCATGTCCATTACGCGGCCCCTCAAGCGGCTCAATGCCACCGTCAGCAAACTGGCCGACGGCGAGCTGGATGTGACCGTGGATGTCCGCACCCACGATGAGGTGGCGGAAGTGGGCGCCGGCGTGGCCCGCATTGTGGAACGTCTGAAGGAATACATCCTGTACATCGACGAAGTTTCCGCTGTGCTCAATCAAATTGGCGCCGGAAATCTGATGTTTACACTACAGCAGAATTATGTCGGTGAGTTTGCCAAAGTCAAATCGGCGCTGATGAACATTCGCACCACACTGACCGAGACACTCACCTCCATTGCCCAATCGGCCGATCAGGTCAACGCCGGCGCCGAGCAGATCGCCAGCGGCGCCTAGGCGCTGGCCCAGGGCGCCACCGAGCAGGCCTCCTCCGTACAGGAGCTGTCCTCCGCGGTGCAGGACCTGTCCAGCCAGGCCACGGAAGAAGCGGAAAAGGCCGTGAAGGCCGGTCAGTTCCTGGAACAGATCAAGGGCGCAGTGGACCAGAGCAACGAGCAGATGGACACCATGCGCAAGGCCATGACGGATATCAGCGTTCAGTCTGCCGCCATCCGCGGTATCATCAAGACCATCGACGACATCGCGTTCCAGACCAATATTCTGGCCCTGAACGCCGCGGTAGAGGCCGCCCGGGCCGGTGCGGCAGGCAAGGGCTTCGCCGTGGTGGCCGATGAGGTCCGCAATCTGGCGGGCAAGAGCGCCGAGGCAGCCAAGAAGACCAATGAACTGATTGAAAATTCTGTCCAAGCCGTGGAGCACGGCGAGGAACTGACGAAGCTGACCGCCGAATCTCTGGCCGTGGTGGCCGACGGCACCAAGCAGGTATCTGAAACCATCGACACGGTGGCCCGGGCCTACCGCGAGCAGGCCGGCCGTCTTTCTGAGATTGCCAAGGGCGTCGACCAGATTGCCGACGTGGTGCAGACCAACTCGGCCACCGCAGAGCAGAGCGCCGCGGCCAGCCAGGAGCTGTCCGGTCAGGCCAACATGATGCATCAGCAGATTTCCCACTTTAAGCTGGGCCAGGAGTTCAGCGGACGGCCCGCACCTGTGGCGCCGCAGCCGGCCAAGTCCGAATACAGCGACCATTACGCCGGTTCCTCCAAGTATTGAATCCTATCGCAAACGCCGGTGCTGTCGGTTTTCCGCCGACGGCACCGGAAACTCCATGGAAAGTAAGGAGAATGTATCATGCAGATCGATGCGTTACGCCGGAAGATTGCCGACCGGCTCTCCACCCTGTCCGACGAACAGGTGGAAGCCCTTTGGGAGTATATGCAGATTTTGACGGCCGCCGACGGCGACCCTCTGGAAAACAGCAACAAGTATCTGACGTTTTTTTGCTGCGATCAGGTGTTCGGCATGAACATCCGTCAGGTGGTGCAGATCATCGGCATTCCACCCATTACGCCGCTGCCGGAATCCTCCGCGTATTTGCGGGGAGTGGCCGCTGTCCGGGACGAGATGATTCCGGCGGTGGATTTGCGGGTCCGCCTGGGCCGGGACCCGGTGGTGGACAGCGGCAAAAGCTGCATGGTGGTCACCAATGTCCAGGACCGTTCCATCGGCATTCTGGTGGACGCCATCAGCAATGTGGAGACCATTCTGCCGGAGGAGATCTGCCCGCCGCCCCGTCAGGACGGGCACAATGCCGACTATGTGACCGGTATTGTCAAGCGGAATGCGGTCATCCTGCTGGTGGATGTGAACGCTTTGCTGACGGCGGGGGATTTGGATTTGCTCCATATGCCCGCCTCTGCCCTGGGCTAAGGGCCTCCACCGGAACGCTGTCCGGTCCGGTATTCCCTATATCCCTATACAACTGCACACCGGCATCCATCAAACGATGGATGCCGGTGTCAGTCTGTCGAAAAAGTCCAGTTTAGGCTGGGCTTTTTCGTTTGTAAGAGGTATAATAGCAGCAGGTGGTGAGAAAGATGCTGGAACGTGGGAAGATGGATCGCAATGTGATAGAGATGGTGGAAATAGATAGCCTGGTACCAGAGGGGCATCTGCTGAGGAAGATAGATAAGGCAATAGATTTCAATCATCTGTATGAAATGGTGGAGCCATTATACTGTGAGGACAACGGCAGGCCAAGTGTAGACCCAGTGGTGCTGTTCAAAATAGTACTGATCCAGCATCTATATGGATTGCCGTCCCTTCGGCGGACGGCGGAGGAGGTAAGCTTAAATATGGCCTACCGCTGGTTTTTGGGGTAC
>NZ_JBQKJT010000034.1:0-15742 GCF_052117125.1 Candidatus Avoscillospira sp. LCP25S3_F1
GTCCGAAAACTCCGTCATCAGATTCTCGTTCGACTTGCATGTGTTAGGCACGCCGCCAGCGTTCGTCCTGAGCCAGGATCAAACTCTCAATAAAATGGTATCAAAACGACTTTTTCAAGCCGATTCAATCAATCATTCCATCAAGTATTTGCTCTAGCAATTACTCAAGAAATTTCGTTGGCTAAATCTTGTACTTTGAACAAAATTTATCCGCTGGTTTTTCTAAACCAGCAAACTCATTGTCCAAGGTGCTTCGTCATGTTTTCACGTTGTTTAATTTACAAGGTACACACGAAACTTTCGTTTCTGAACATTTTGCCCGATTTCATCCGCTTCGCTTTCGTTCGGCGTCCGTCGTGCGGAACTCTTATATCTTAGCAGATCGTTCAGCGTTTGTCAAGAACTTTTTTCAAAGTTTTTTGAAATCTTTTCTTGATTTTCGCTCGATTTGCTCGCACCCGTCAGGTGCCTAGATATAATAGCAAGCCATACGCAAAATGTCAACACCTTTTTTTATTTTTTTCAAGATTTTTTTAATTCGATGAAAAGCAGTGTAGATGCCGGCACGATTGCCAGAATCACCAGATTGCCAACAATCCATCCCCAGTTAGGTACCGACGGCACCAGCCACAGGAATGCTGTCGCCAGAGCGGCGCTGCCCCATACGGTCTTATGAGCCGGTGCATTGGGCGCCGCACAGGTCAATGCCTGTCTGGCCGCTGCCAGCAAAAAGGATAGCAAACAGCAAAAGCTGATGGACAGTAAGGCAGAGATCACCACCTCAAACCGTTCCATGACGCCCAGCACAGAGATGCTGCGGCTCATGAGCCAGAAGGCATTGGACGATGCCTGAGCCAGCGGCAGCCCCAACGCGCCCACGCAGACAAGGCTCACCGCTACACCCGCTCCGGCAATGAGCAGATACCACCGAAACCACGTTGTCTTCCGCCGGGTCAGCCCATCTCTTAAATAGAAAGCTGCCGCAGGAATCAGCAGTACTGTTAACGGGCCAAAACTCTCCGCCACCGTCCCGTCGGGCCGCAGGGACCGCAGTTCCACATCGGTAGTACCAAATGCCAGCACCAGAGAAATCATGGGCGCCACCGCCAGAAAGAGCGTCGCGCCAAAGCGACAGGTGGCTGCCGCCCCCTGGGATGATGTCACAGCGGCCAGAATCAGCAGCACCATGGGAATCAAGGGAAACGCGTTGTCCCTGGGGAAGGCTGTTACCGCCATGGACGCCGCTAAGGCTGAAACCAGCACCAGCCATAGCCAGGATACCAGGGCAAGCCACTTTCCCAACATGTTCCCCCATGCCGTCGTCAGCAGCTCCGCCGGTCCCAAGCCTTGGGGCAGGGCTGTGGGGCCCATGCTTCTATAAATATAGAAGAGGGGAATTGCTGCGGCGGCGGCTCCCAGGAGTACCCAGGGCCAACTGACAGCCGAACACACGGTCACCAATGGAGCGGCCAGGGATGCCGCCAACAGGGCGCACAGCTGCCGGGGTGAATAGCTATCCATCATTGATCAGTCGATACCTCCCGTCTGCTTCCGTCAACGGCGGCAGCGTCACAGTCCGCTCCTCCAGCCACGCCGCCTGTAGGTCCTGCAATGTTTTGTCGCCCTGGTGGGTGGCCAAATACGCCGCCGCACTGTCGGCTTCCACATTGCCTTGGCCCAGATAAACCCGGGCGGCGGGCCGCAAGGCCCGGTCGTTCAAAACTTGGTCCAGATGGGTCCAGGTGTCGCCGCACAATACAATATGGGCCACTGTATCGAAAAAGGCCACGCCGGGGGCCGTCTGGATCAGGTCTTCCACGGCCTCGGCCCAGCTCCGGCCCTGTCCCGCCAGATCATTGCCGCCGTCCAGATACAATAGTCCATCCCGCTCCGACAACACCAGCACCTCCACCGGCAACAGATCGGCCACATCCCGCGGCTTGACCGGCAGCCATCCCGCCATTGCTACCAGTGCCACAGCAACGGCCAGCAGTACCATCTTTTTCATGGTTTGCCCTCCTGTCCCGCATCCTCCGGTTTCTGATTACGAGTGACCAGACGTTTGCGCAGAATGGCCCCGCCGCCGCTGGCCGCCGAAAACGGCGCCAGATAGGCCGCTCCATAGGATTGCAGACCCGCCAGCCGGGCCACCAGCAGCAAAACCGCCGCCGTCAACCCAAACAGTCCCGCAATACTGGCTGCCACGGCCAGTACCAGCCGCCAAATACGGATGGCATCGGCAAAATCCCGCCCCGGCAACGCAAAACCGCAGATTCCTGCCACAGAAACGGCAATCAGTGCCGCCGGGGAGATCAGCTTGGCCTCCACCGCTGCCGAACCGACCACTAAGCCGCCGATGATGGACACAGTCTGGCCGATGGACTGGGGCAGCTGCAACCCCGCCTCCTGGAGAATCTCAAAGGCCAGCAGCAGAAACAGTACCTCTATAATAGTGGGGAACGGCACATTCTGTTTGCTTTCAATGACACTTCGCAGTAACGCCGTGGGCAGCATCTCCTGATGGAACGCCGCCATAGCCACATAGAGCCCCGGCAGCAGCAGCGTCACCAGTAAGGCTGCGTACCGCAGAATCCGCAGAGCCGACGCGCTGACAAAGTCGCGGCTCAGGTCCTCAGGGGAATCCATCAGCCGTCCCAGGTTCACGGGGGCCAAATAGGCCAGGGGCAGGCCGTCAATGAGAATGCCCACCCGGCCCGCCAGCAGAGCCGTTACGAAGCGGTCGGTACGCTCCGTGTACTGGAGCAGCGGGAAGGCCGTCTTGCGGTTGCCGGTGAGATATTCCTCGGCGGCAGCTGTGGTGGCCAGGGAATCCACATCAAGGCTTTTGAGCCGCTCCACCGTCTTGTCGATCAACTCCGGGTCCGTGACGCCGTCCACCCAGGCCACCGACACATTGGTGGCTGTCTGGGTCCCCACCACCAGCTGGGTGAAGCGCAGCTTCTCCGAGCGCATATGGCGGCGGATGAGGCCAGTGTTGATGCGCATATTTTCATTGAAAGCGTCCTTGGCGCCCTTGACGGTGTTTTCCACCTGGGGCGCGCTGGTACTGCGGTTGACGGAGGTTTTGGCTTCAAAGGCCAACGCGGTCCTTTCCCCGGGAAACAGCACCAGGGCAAAGCCGTTGAGCAGCTTTGAAAGGGCGTCAGCGCCATCGGTGACCCGAACGCAGACAGCGTTATAAACGGCGCCCCGCTCGGCCCGCTCCACCAACTGTCCCATGGTGGCCCCGGTCAGCGCCTGGGCCAGGGGCCGCAGAACGTATTCGGAGATGGTGCCGCCGGTGACCAGCCCATCGATGAAATACAGCCGCAGCCGCCAGCCGGCGGCCTCCACCTCCCGGGCCACAAAGTCCCCGGTCTCTCCAAAGGCCGCTTCAATGGCGGCGGCAGTCAGTTCCATTCGTTTCACCTCCTGGTAAGGATGCCCGGGCCGGTGCAAAAGTATACATTGCGCCGTCCCACCTTTCGCGGTATAATCACTGCGAGAGGAGGGGTTTCATGGCATTTCCCTTTTTTGCCCTGTTGTCCCGGATGCGCTACATTCAGCGCTGGGGCCTCATGCGCAATACCTTCCAGGAGAACATTCAGGAGCACAGTCACATGGTGGCGGTGCTTGCCCACGGTCTGGCCATGATCGACCGGGAATTGTGCGGCGGTGACGCCGATCCGGACCGATGCGCCACAGCGGCGCTGTTTCACGACGCGCCGGAGATTCTCACCGGCGATCTGCCCACACCCATCAAGTATGCCAATGACGATATCCGTACCGCCTATCGTCAGGTGGAAGAGGTCAGCGCCAGAAAGCTACTGTCCATGCTGCCGCCGGAAGTCCAGGCCGGATATGAACCGCTGCTGCTGGAGACGGACGACGCCGTGCGGCAAATTGTCAAAGCCGCCGATAAACTGTCGGCCTATATCAAATGCGTGGAAGAGCTGAAAGCCGGAAATCAGGAATTTGCCACAGCGGCGGCCCAGACCCGGGAAGCATTGGAACAGATGGACCTGCCCTGTCTGCGGTATTTTATGGAGCACTGCCTGCCGTCCTTTGCCGAAACCCTCGATCAACTACAAGGAGGAACTTGAACTATGCGCGCTATCGTCACCGTTGTCGGCCCCGACCGGGTCGGCATCATCGCTGAGGTCTGTACCCAGCTGGCACAGCTGAACATCAACATTATTGACATTTCCCAGACGGTTATGGAGGGATTCTTCACCATGATGATGGTCACCGACACCTCCAAGGCCAACAGCGATTTCGATACCATCGCCGATGTTCTGGCCCGCAAGGGTGAGTCCATGGGCCTGTCCCTCCGCATCCAGCGGGAGGACATTTTCCATGCCATGCACAAGGTCTAAGGAGGTCATCATGCTCAGTCACAACGATATTATGTCGACCATCGACATGATCGACCACCAGCATCTGGACATCCGCACCATTACGTTGGGCCTCAGTCTCCTGGACTGCGCCGACTCCAACGCTGAAAAATGCGCCCAGAAGATCTACGACAAGATCTGCCGCCACGCGGAACAGCTGGTCCCCACCGGCGAGACCATTGAGCGGGAGCTGGGCATCCCCATTGTCAACAAGCGCATTTCCGTCACCCCCATCGCCTTGGTAGGCGGGGCCAGTGAGACGGAGAACTTTGCGATTTTTGCCCAAGCCATGGACCGGGCAGCCCACACGGTGGGCGTCAACTTCATCGGCGGTTTTTCCGCCCTGGTTCAAAAGGGCATGACCAGCGGTGATCGCCGTCTGATCCAGTCCATCCCCGAGGCCCTGGCCACGACAGAGCTGGTCTGCTCCAGCGTCAACGTGGGCTCCACCAAGGCCGGCATCAATATGGAGGCCGTCCGCTGGATGGGCCAAATCATTAAAGACACGGCGGCCCGCACCGCCGACCAGGGCGGCATGGGCTGCGCCAAACTGGTGGTCTTCTGCAACGCCGTGGAGGACAACCCCTTTATGGCCGGCGCGTTCCACGGCGTGGGCGAGCCGGAATCGGTCATCAATGTGGGTGTTTCCGGTCCCGGCGTGGTGGCCCACGCCCTACAGGAGGCCAGAGGCTACACCCTGGACCAGGTGGCCGAGCTTATTAAGAAAACAGCCTTCCGCATCACCCGTATGGGTCAGCTGGTGGCCCAGGAGGCCAGCCGCCGGTTGAATGTACCGTTCGGCGTGGTGGATCTAAGTCTGGCCCCCACCCCGGCCATCGGCGACAGTGTGGCCCGGATTCTGGAGGCCATGGGTCTGAAGGTCTGTGGTACCCACGGCACCACGGCAGCCCTGGCCCTGCTCAACGACGCGGTGAAAAAGGGCGGCGTTATGGCGTCCAGCAGCGTTGGCGGCCTGTCCGGCGCGTTCATCCCCGTCAGCGAGGATGAGGGCATGATTGCCGCCGCTTCCTGCGGCACTCTGACCCTGGACAAGCTGGAAGCCATGACCTGTGTTTGCTCCGTGGGCCTCGACATGATCGCCGTCCCCGGCGATACTACTTCCGAGACTCTGTCGGCCATCATTGCCGACGAAGCAGCCATCGGCATGGTCAACACCAAGACCACCGCCGTCCGGCTCATTCCCGCTGTGGGCAGCAAGGTAGGCGACATGGTGGAGTTTGGCGGTTTGCTGGGCAGCGCCCCGGTCATGCCGGTGCATCCGGAATCCCCAGCGGAGTTCATCGCCAGAGGCGGTAAAATTCCCGCCCCCATGCAGAGCCTGAAAAACTAAAATATCGACGGTTTAGAAATTAGAGAAAACCCCTATTAAGACGGTTTTCTCTAATTTTTTCTAAAGGTGCAAGAGGTGGGACCAAGAATGGACTACAAAATTCGTTCCGCCACATCGGACGATCACGATTTGATATATAATCTTAAAGCGCAGTCTGTCCGTCTCTATATCGAGAAGATTTGGGGCTGGGATAAGCGTTATTAACAAAAAGATTTTAACAGCGACTTTTCTCAAATCGAGCAGTTTCAGGTCTTTGAGCTTGATGGACGATTCATCGGTTTTGTACAGTGCTATCTGAAGCACCCCTATTACAATGTGGTCGAGATTCATCTGCTCCCGGAATTCCAGAGCAGATGACTATGAGAAAGCCCCACTGCGCGCCTTTCCCAGTGACACCGCCATGCTGGTGCTGACGCTATCCACGCGGTGCTCGCTACTGTACACAACCAAAATACCCCATAAGTCCTATTTCTTTTCTTTGTTTACTTTGCAAAAGCACACCTAAGTAATTTTGCTCTTTTTTATTTTATATGCACAAATTTTTTCTCGACATGTGCCGTCGGCCATGCTATAATCAATAGCAGTCTGAACCACGGCCTGCCGCGTTTTTGCGGCAAGGGAAAGGAGACACGAAAATGAGCAAGCACAGAAGAAACCGGATTCTGTCGGCGGTGCTGAGCGCAGCCCTGGTGCTGTCCCTCTCCACCACCGCCCTGGCGGCGGAAACCGGCGAGGTCCATCTGACCATCATCGGCACTTCTGACACCCATGGCAACGTCTGGGGCTACTCCTATGAGGATATGAAGGAGAGCACCGGAGACGGTTTGGCCCGGGTTTCCACCTATGTCAATGGGGTGCGTGCAGAAAACCCCAACACCATTCTGGTGGATGCCGGCGACACCATTCAGGGTACCATCATGACGGACGATCTTTATGCCAAGGATACCGCCGATCACCCGGTGCCCGCAGCTCTCAACTACATGCAGTACGACGCCTGGGTGCTGGGCAACCATGAATTCAACTTCGGCGTGGACAACCTCAAGGCCATTCTGGCCCAGGCCGAGATGCCGGTTTTGGCCGCCAACGTCAAGAACGCTGACGGTTCCTACCTCACCGGCGCCGGTTACACCATCGTGGAGCGCGGCGGCGTCAATGTAGCCATCATCGGCGTTACGACGCCCAACATTCCCCGTTGGGACGGTACCAAGCAGGGCGTGGCCGATCTGACTTTTGAATCCATGGCCGACGCCGTGGCCGACTGCATCGAGGAAATTGGTTCCAGTGCCGACATCATCATGGTTTCGGCCCACGCCGGTCTGGACGCTGAATACTCCACCGACGGCGCCGACGCTGCCCAGACCATTCTGGACCAGTGCCCCGAAGTGGATGTATTGCAGCTGGGCCACACCCACACCACCTACATCAACAATGACGGCGCCATCCCCGTGGGCGAGACGAAGAACAATGCCGGCGAGGTGGTCCGCTACGATCTGACCCTCAACGGCAGCAAGGAGATCACTGCCGCCACCGTGGAAACCGTGTCCATGAAGGATGTGGCGCCGGATCAGGGTCTGCGGAATGTTCCCGCTATCCAAGCCGCCCAGACCAAGACCGTTTCCTTTATCCAGGACAACGTGCTGGGTCACGCTGCCGCCAACTTCCAGCCGGTCAATGAGATCAACGGCCTGCCCGAGGGCCGTTTGCAGGATACCGCCGTCATCGACCTCATTGGCACCGTCCAGTTGGAAAACTCCGGCGCCGATGTCACCGCTGTGGCCCTGTTCAAGGACACCAGCGATCTGAAACAAGGCGATCTCAACTATGGCAATCTGTTTGACATCTACAAATATCCCAACGTGCTCTACACGGTCAAGGTCACCGGCGCAGAGATGAAAGCCTACATGGAGTGGGCCGCCGCCTGCTGGAACCAGTGGCAGCCCGGCGACATGAACATCTCCTTCAATCCGGACAAGCCCGGCTATCTCCACGACCATTTTATCGGTCTCAACTACGAGGTCAATCTGTCCAAACCCGCCGGTCAGCGCATTGAAAATGTGACCTTCCAGGGCCAGCCCCTGTCCGATACCCAGGAACTGACCCTGTGCGTCAACGACTACCGTTACACGGGTCTGAAAAATGAGGGCATCATTTCCGGTGAAAAGCTGTGGGAGTCCTCCGCTTCGGTCCGCGACATGCTGCTGGTCTACTTGGGGCAGCACGACCCGCTGGAGCCCACCGTGGACAACAACTGGAAGATCACCGGTGTGGACCTGCAAAAGGACAATCCCCAGCGCGCCGCCTACATTGAGCAGATCAATTCCGGCAAGCTGGCCGTCCCCTATAACAAGAGCATCAATCTGAACGAGGCCAACAATGTGGTAGTCAACGGCCATCTGTTTTCCGCCGCCAGCGCTGTCAGCAGCGGCCTGGGCGATACCACCTTCTTCCGTCTGCGCGACCTGGCCGCCGCATTCCAGGGTACGAAAGCCGCTTTTAATGTCGACTGGAACGGCAGCGTTGTACTGACCCGCGGCGGTACCTATACAGGCTCGGCCCTGCCGGAGCGCTCGGAGGGCAGCGCCATTACCTACTCCACCCCCACCGTCCTGGTGGATGGTAAGCCCATGGAGATCACGGCCCTCTATATTGAAGGCAACTACTACATCTCCGCCGACACCGTCAATACGCTGTTGGGTACGCAGGCCACGGAGCAGAACGGCGTGCTTACCCTGACTGTGGATCTGGCCAGCGACGCTGGCAACGGCAACGCCGGTTAATCCGTTGTCATATACTGTTTACGCCTTCGGGGCGGGGTCGATTCCCCGCCCCGATTTTCCATACCGCAACCTCTATTCCGACAGCGCCGCAGACATACTGATGCGGTGTTGCCGAATGCAAAACCGGGCGCGCTGTCCATGGCAGCGTGCCCGGTTCTAAAATGCATATTCTATGTATTAGGTTGTCTCCGGTCTCTCACTGGGATTCCCGGCTCATTTCATTCAACTGTTCAAAATGGATACCCAGCTGTCGGGTGGCCTGGGCAATGTCCTGGGCCGCGGCGGAAATCTCCTCGCTGTTGGCGGTGAGATGATTGAGCCGCTCGTTTACCTTGTCGGTGACCCGGCACAAGACCCCCACATCGGCCGTCAGCTGTTCCAGGGTCTGACTGATTTCATCTTTGTTGTGGTTACTCTCCTGGGCGGTCTGCTTGCTGGCCTCGCTGAGGGACCGCACTTCGTTGGCCACGACAGAGAAACCCTTTCCGGCCTCTCCAGCCCGGGCCGCCTCCACGGAAGCGTTGAGGGACAACAGTTGGGTCCGCAGGGCCAGCTGTTCAATGCCGTTGTTGTTCTCTTCCAGGCGCTTCAACAGTGCGTCCACCTCGCCCAACACCTGGGTCAGCTTGGCACTGAATTCCACAATCTCCTGCATGTCTGTGGTGATGCTGATGCTCTCATTGGCATTGTTGGTGTTCTGCTCCGTCATAGCATGGATGGAGCCGCTGAGCAAAGCCAGCTGTCCGTCGGCGTCGGCTACCATCTCCCCGATTTTGCGGTTCTTGTCTACGACGGCCCTGGACATCTCCTCCACTTCATGCTTTTCCTGTTCCACCTGATGCTTGATATAGTGGATACATCCGTCGGGCTTACTGCATCCATTGTAAATGGCCGTGGCCATTTCCTCACAGGTGGAATAGCCGCAGGCGCCGCAGTTGATCTTCTGGCTGGCCGGGGTGGTTTTTTCCATCTGTGCGTAGATCTCCCGCAGCCGCGCCCCGTCCGGCCGACAGATCTGATTTTCCCGGGAACGGTCCGTATAACACCGTGTGAAATCCTCCGGCCGCAGTTTGGCAAACGCACGGTTCAGCTGCTTCCATCGGGACTTGCGACTTCTCCACGCACTCCAGGGTCCCCTGCCGTTGGCCTGTCCGGCGGCCCGGCGCTGTTGGACCGTATAGAGCATGTCGTCGTTCCCCCGCTTCGTTTCCTCCACCGCGGGACCGTCAATACAGCCGTGCTCACAGTTGAGCACATCCAGCAGCAGCGGCAGGGGTTTGCCTGCCTTGACCCGTTGGGCATATCGGCGCAGCGTCTCATAGACGGCCTTCTCGCCCTCACTCTGCTGCACAAACACCTGCTCTCCGCAGAACCACCGGATGTTCTCCTTCAGACCGCCCGGCATGGGGTACACCGCGCCCAAACCCGCGGGCCACTCCTCCTCCACCGGGTTACTCTGCACACGGTTCTGACGGAGATACTGGAGCAGGTGATCAAATGTCAGGTTATACTTCACATAACCATGGGTATTGGGATCATCGATCTCCATTTTTTTGCGATACATGGCCCGAGAAAAGCCAATTGATCGTGGATACCCATATAGTTTTTGGCATAGATGGCGGCGCACAGCAGCGGACTCTGCACCGGCATCAGTTTGGGCAGCAGCTCCGGCAAAAAGCTCTCAATATACCGGACCACCGCCGGGCAGGGCTGCGCAATGCCACCTTCCATGTGGGTTTTCTCAATGTAGTTCAAATAGGCCCAGGTTGTGATATCAGCGCCGAATCCAACGCTGAGCACGTGGTTAACGCCCATCTGCTTCAAGGCGCCCAGAATCCGCTTGTATTCGCCGGGGTAATTGGCTGCCAACGCCGGAGCGTACAGAAGCGAAATCTGCTGTCCTGCCCGCAGGTCCGCAACAAACTGGTCCAGATCGTCCTCAAATCCCCGGGCATGATGCTCACAGGCATCGAGACAGGAGCCGCAGGCAATACATTTAGAGGCATCCACCTGAATTCGCTGCTCATTCTCCCCCAGCTCCACCACATGATTCGCGGTCAGGACCGGACAAGCAGAGATACAGCGATTGCAGCCGATGCACCGATCCGTTGTATAAATCAGCTCTCGCATCTCTTCCATCTCCTTTCTTTCCCGATTTCTCTTTTCTGTCTTCTTTATAAACGTCATAAACGTCACCGCATAGGTTCCGTCACTGTTACTGTTTTATTATACACAGGCGTTTGTATTTTTTTCAATATACAGGAAAGAATTTACATAAAAAATTACCGTTCGTGGATGATATTTTTTCGGCATCGTTGCGGTGATGATCCATTATTTTTTTATTTTTCGTTGACAAGTTGGGGCTTTGGGGGTATGATACAAGTAATATGATATGGTAATTGCGATGAGCAGGAGGAGTACACGGTCTGACCCGTCCTCAGAGAGCGGCCGCTTTGGGTGCAAGGCCGCGGCGGAGGAACGTGGAAAATCACCTGGGAGCATGCCGCCCGAACCTCAGTAAGGCGCGCCGGTTGACGGCCGATATCCCGTTGTCCCCATGGTTGTGGGGCGTGAGCGGTCGGGGTTTCCCCCGGCAACGAGAGTGGTACCGCAGAGGTTCTTGCCTTTGTCTCTTAATTGTTTAAGAGGCGAGGGTTTTTTTATTGCCCAGATTGCCAAATTTCAGATAAGGAGCATCACAATGGACTACAACAAGACCATTAACCTGCCGAAGACCGACTTCCCCATGCGGGCCGGTCTTCCCGCCCGCGAGCCGGAAATGCTGGAGCGCTGGAAGAAGATCGACGTCTACAACGAGCTTTTGAAGAAGAACGAGGGCAAGCCCCGGTTCTCCCTCCACGACGGCCCTCCCTTCTCCAACGGCGGCCTGCACATGGGCCACGCCCTGAACAAGTCCATCAAGGACTTCATTACCCGCTCCTACGCCATGCGGGGCTACTACACCCCCTATATTCCCGGCTGGGACAACCACGGTATGCCCATTGAGTCCGCCATCATCAAGGAGCAGAAGCTCAATCGCAAGCAGATGAGCGTGGCCGAATTCCGTACCGCCTGCCATAACTACGCCCAGAAGTATATCGACATTCAGATGGCCGGTTTCCAGCGTATGGGCGTCATCGGCGACTGGGAGCATCCCTACAAGACCATGGACCCCGGCTTTGAAGCCGAGGAAGTGAAGATCTTCGGCGCCATGTATAAGAAGGGCTATATCTACAAGGGCCTGAAGCCCGTGTACTGGTGCCCCAAGGACGAGACGGCTCTGGCTGAGGCCGAGATCGAGTACCAGGACGACCCCTGTACCACCGTCTATGTCAAGTTCCCCCTGCACGACGACCAGGGCAAGCTGGGTAGCTTTGACCACAGCAAACTGTTCTTCGTCATCTGGACCACCACCATCTGGACCCTGCCCGGCAACCTGGCCATTGCCCTGCACCCCGATGAAAGCTACGCGCTGGTCAAGAACCCCAACGGCGAGGTCTACGTCATGGCCGAGGCCCTGACCGAAAAGGTCATGGGCATTGCCGGTATCGAGGGCTGGGAGATCGTGGAGACCCATCCCGGTTCCTTCTTCGAGAATATGCTGGCCGACCATCCCTTCCTGCCCAAGACCTCCCGTCTGGTGCTGGCCGACTACGTCACCATGGATTCCGGTACGGGCTGCGTCCACACGGCTCCCGGCTTCGGCGCCGACGACTACCAGACGTGCCTGCGCTACGGCATGGACATGGTGGTGCCTGTGGACGACCAGGGCCGCCACACCGACTATGCCGGCAAGTATGCCGGTATGAAGACCGAGGAATCCAACCCCGTCATTCTCGAGGACATGAAGAAGGACGGCAAGCTGCTGGCCGCCGAGGAGATTGTCCACTCCTACCCCCACTGCTGGCGCTGCAAAGGCCCCATCATCTTCCGTGCCACACCGCAGTGGTTCTGCTCCGTGGACGCTTTCAAGGATGCCGCTGTTGCTGCCACCGACAACGTCCGCTGGATTCCCGGCTGGGGCAAGGACCGCATGATCTCCATGATCCGTGAGCGCAGCGACTGGTGCATCAGCCGTCAGCGCCGCTGGGGCCTGCCCATCCCCGTGTTCTACTGTGCCGACTGCGGCAAGCCTGTCTGCGACGATACCACCATCGAGGCCGTCTCCAAGCTGTTTGCCGAGAAGGGCTCCAACGCCTGGTATGAGATGGAGGCTGCCGACATTCTGCCCCAGGGCTACACCTGCCCCCACTGCGGCAAGTCCAATGGCTTCACCAAGGAGGAAGACACCCTGGACGGCTGGTTCGACTCCGGTTCCACCCACTTTGCTTCCATGAAGAAGGACCAGGGCTTCTGGCCCGCCGACATGTACTTGGAGGGCCTCGACCAGTACCGCGGCTGGTTCCAGTCCTCCCTGCTGACAGCAGTCGGCGCTCTGGGCCAGGGCGCGCCCTTCAAGGAGTGCGTCACCCACGGCTGGACCGTGGACGGCGAGGGCAAGGCCATGCACAAGTCTCTGGGCAACGGCGTGGACCCCGCCGATATCTTTAAAAAGTACGGCGCCGATTTGCTCCGCCTGTGGGCCGCTTCCGCCGACTACCATGTGGATGTCCGCTGCTCCGACAATATCTTCAAGCAGCTTTCTCAGAACTACCTGAAGTTCCGCAACACCGCCCGGTACTGCCTGGGCAACCTGGACGGCTTTGACCCCAACAATCTGGTCAAGCCCGAGGACATGCTGGAGCTGGACCGCTGGGCCATCACCAAGCTGAACGCTTTGATCGAGAAGTGCGAGGCCGCCTACAAGGAGTACGAGTTCCTGACCATTACCCATGCCATCAACGATTTCTGCGTCGTTGATCTGTCTAACTTCTATCTGGATATCATCAAGGACCGCCTGTACTGTGATGAGAAGGACGGCGTCAGCCGCCGCAGCGCCCAGACGGCTCTGTACCTGATTCTCGACACCATGACCAAGATCTTCGCCCCCATCCTCTGCTTCACCTGCGACGAAATCTGGCTGGCCATGCAGCACCGCACCGGCGACGACGAGCGCAATGTGGTGTTCAATGAGATGAACAAGCCCTTCACCGAGTACGGTCTGTCCGATGCTGCCATGCTGCGCTGGAGCGTTCTGAGCCAGCTGCGCACCGGCGTCAATGCCGCACTGGAGTCTGCCCGTGCCGAGAAGAAGATCGGTAAGTCTCTCGAAGCCTGCGTGACGTTGGTCACCGACAAGCCCATTGTGGAGAGCAACCTGGCTGAGACTCAGAACCGTTTTGGCAGCCAGTGGGCCGACCTGTTCCTGGTGTCCACTGTGGAAGTCACCGACAACGCCGAAGCTTATGCCCAGGCTGCCGAGACGCCCATTGAGGGTGTCCGTGTCCTGGTCCGCGAGGCCGAAGGCGTCAAGTGCCCCCGCTGCTGGAAGCACACCCATTCCACCCACGCCGACGGCCTGTGCCCCCGCTGCGCCGCCGTGGTGGAGACGCTGTAATCGTTTCAACCCCGCATTTTTGCCCGGTGCCATTGGCACCGGGCATTTTATTGAGGAGATTATACATGACCGCCATCTTTTTCGACCTGGATGACACCATCTATTTGCGCTCGGACCCCTTCGACCGCACTTGTGCCGTGCTGCTGCCCCATCTGACAGAGGAGCAGCGGCGACAGGCCTTCCGTACCTGCCGAGACCGGGGCGACGAAGTCTTCCCCGCCGCCCAGCGGGGCGAAATCACCGAGGAGACTATGTACCGCTATCGTTACCGCCAAGGTTTTGCCGATATCGGCATACGCATTGACGATGATTTTGCATGGTCCTTTTATAAGGAATATGTAGTGCAGCAGCGTGCCATTACCCCCTCTCCTACCATGCAGGCAATTTTGGCCCTGGCCAAAGAGAAATTTCACCGGGTAGGCATCTTAACCAACGGGGAATCCATCCGTCAGCGGGAAAAAGTGCGTCAGCTGGGCGTCTTACAGTGGGCCAATGAGGACCTGGTCTTTGTGTCCGGTGATGCCGGACGGCCCAAACCGGACCCCTATTTGTTTGAATTAGCAATGACGGCCACGGGCCTGCGTCCAGAGCAGCTGTGGATGGTGGGCGATTCCTATGGAGCCGACATCTGCGGCGCTGCCGCCTGCGGCTGGCACACGGTGTGGCTCAACCGGGAAGGCGCAGCGGTACCTGCCTGCGGCGTTGCTCCCGACGTCATGGCGGAGAGCGAACCGGCGCTGCTGTCGTGGTTGGAACAGTCCTCTTTCCTTTTTGTATAGGAATAATTTTCATCATGCCCTTAAATTTTTGTCAAATGCTGTCGATATATAGGTATCACAGTCAGCAAAACCATGACATTATTTAGGAGATTTTATCTCTTTACTTACAGAAAGGGCTTGTCTATGAAGCGCAGAAATTGTACAATTGAGCAGTGGCAAGTTTTGGTCTTTTATTATATTTTGAATTAGATTACAGGATAATCGCGCCCTTTTCCGTAAGAAGAAAAGGGTATTTTTATACATTTTATATCATTTATATAAATTTTATAAAGAGGTGTAAATTCAGCAGTAACGCAATGGAATATGATTCATCCCATATTAACATAAAGGAGAGATACAGTTGAAAAACTTAAAATTGAAATGGAAGTTGCTGGTTTCTTACGGAGTGATCTTCTTATTTTTGCTGATTTTAGGCATCACATCCCTTTCTGTCATCAATATGATCTCAAAGAAAAGCGTAGAATATGCCGAAGAGATTGTACCTGTGGTAGAGGAAATTGGGTTGGCCAGAAGAAACATGATCTCTGTCCGGCGCTATCTGCTCAACGCCATGATTGCAAACAACGCTGAAGACTATCAGAGAATACAGGACGCCATGAATACCGACCGGGAGGCGCATATGCTTCTCTGGATACGATTGAGACAACCAACTCGGACTACGCCGCTTCCATCGATGCCATCCGGGAAAAACTACAGGGTGTATCGCAATACAATGCACAAATCATGGAGCTGACCCAGGACTTTGGAAATACAGAAGCCAACGAGCAAGCCTATGATATTTACTTGAATACCTATGCTCCCGCCTTTGACACAGCGGCAGATATGATTATTTCCTATGAATGAGCAAAACTGAAAAAGTGCACAAAAAGAAGACATCACCCCGTTGAATGATGTAGAATGTTTTTGATGAGAAACAAACTCCAAACAAAGGGGGATGCCTTATG
>NZ_JBQKJT010000035.1:0-13223 GCF_052117125.1 Candidatus Avoscillospira sp. LCP25S3_F1
TCCGTACCTGCGCCAACTCATCACTAAGCGCAGACATTGTCATCTGTTTATCCATGGTCTTATTATATCACTTCTGGCAGTATCGCGCCTACTTTTCTGTGCGGTATTGCCATAGAATGTGCGCCATGCGGTTGCCTCCTTTCGGACCCTTTCAGTGCCTTATAATACCCCTCAGTCGGCTGCGCCGACAGCTCCCCTTAAAAGGGGAGCCAATGTCCCGCACTCCAAAGCCTCCCCTTTTAAGGGGAGGTGCCCCCGCAAGGGGGCGGAGGGGTCTACGTTTCCCCGAAGATAGTGAACTGCTGGTTGGAGACGAGAAAATCAGAGTTAATTATGGTATCACCTCAGTTTTATCAAAAACCCATTGGATAATTGCTAATCCCCAGCCAATGGCCGCAATAATCCAAGGAGTAAGAGCATTTACCAGTTTTTTAATCTTATCTATTTTCTTATCACGAAAATATGAATACGCTTCCGGCGTCAGTAAAAAATACCTAACTCTTTTTTGGGCAACATATTTTTTCTCAATCAATGACGATACCAAGCTGTTATACTCTGCTATCAATTCCTCGTCAGCTTGTTTACGAAACTTGATATATGCACCCTTATCATTCTCCCAATCCTGCTCTATTAGAAGGCGTAACATTCGTTCTTCGTTTTTTGATAATAGCTGCATAGCATCCCACCTAAATATTATTGCTGCGTTAGCATTTACGGCTGTTTTATTGAGTCTTATTGGTTATCCGCATAAAATCGCGAATATCTTTTGCAGTTGAGCAAAGATCGATGACTGCAATCATGTTTTGACGTTGCTGTGCTGGAATTGTTCTATCATTGCGAATAAGTTCCTTGCTTGCTTCAATGACCAACTTTTCCATACCCTTGTTGAGGATATAAGTACTAAGGTTCATTTTGCGTTGTCTCCTTTCTAAAAATAGGTATGTTTTCTGCAAATGTACACCTCTCGCATTAGATTATACACTTCTTTCATTTTAAGGAACACCTACAAAACACGTAAATATTACGCAAAATACCCCTGCATTAGAGCCTTTTTCAGAGTTTCCAACTTATCAAGACTTTGCTGAATCCTCAATTTCAATTTGTCAGTTTGTTCAACAAAAGTAACGAAATTTTTTTGAAGATATAATGGTGGAACAACCTGAGAATATGCCTTCATGATGGCAGTATTTAGATTAGGCTGTGTTCCGGCGGGAGCAATCTTTCTAAAATGTTCAGTCATTTGATTTAATGAATGCAACAGGAAAACTTTATCCAGTCTGGAATCTATATCTTCCATTGCACGCCAACCATCGTGAATACAACCATCAAAAGTTATAATTCGAGCAAATCCTAGAGAAACTCCACAATTTGCAAATATTAAACTTCCAGCTTTAACAAGCCGACTTTTAGACACGCCCTCTTGAATAATGCACTCTTTTGTAGAATGTAGATAAATATTTTCTCCATCTGTCGCATCACTAATTTTTATCCACGGAATGTCTCCACCAAGAAACTTTTCAATGGGCCTCGGCGATCCACCTCTCACTATCTTGCAAAGTTCGCCAAGAGCTTCTACATCCCAGCTCTTATTGTTTACGCTAGTCAATCCCTGCCGCGTCCAGCTGCGGACGCATCAGGGCAAGCTCCGCCTCGGTCAGTTCGGCTTCCAGATTCACCTGGGGCACCGTCGTCATTTCCGGGAAGAGAATCCCGCGCACGGTCTCAACCGGTTCATTGCGGAAAATGGGAAAACCGGTTCCGTTCTGGAATGTAATATCCCGCAGGGAGGCGCGGCCATCCCTGACCTCATCCACCGCAAAACGTCTGCCGTCCAGTGTCAGATCTGCGCCGATCAGGTCGTTATCGTCCTGAAAATGGGGTTCAGACTCCATTTCCGAAGTCTTATCCGCATCAACCGATACATCGTCATCAGAAGCCGGTTCATGCTCTGTTTCCAGACTCTGCGCCTCATATTTGGAGCGCTCCACATACTCCCATTCGGCGGCTTCCCGCTGGGCAATTTTCTCTTTCAGTTCGAGCAGATAGTTCTCCGCCACCCACTCGGAATCGAAGTCGGCAGTCACACCTTCCTCGTCTACATAAAGGTCGTCATGCAGATCGTCCCAGATGCCGTAGCCCTCATCAGTTTCAATGACAGCAAAGCGTTCATAAGGTTCGACCTCACTCTGCGCGGCAATCTGTTCCGCCTGCGCCAGCAGCCGGTCAGCCTCGGTAAAGAAGCGTCCGTCATTCACCAGAATCCCCAGCTGACGCTGAACTTTTGCCCACGGCAGTTCCAGCATTCCATGGTCGGTAACAACAGAAAAGGTATCCGCACCGCCGAACTCATCTTTCAGCCATGCTGCAGCTCCGCGCTCCCGTCCATGTGCCAGCATATAGTCGTTGACGCGGGATTTGCTTTCAAAGCTGCCGTTCCAGCGGATGAGTGCATCGCTGATTTCATCGGCCGTGACAGGCTTCGGTGCAGCCACCGGTTCAGAAACAGGCTCCTTATTTGATTCGGGCACTGGTTCTTCAGGTTCAGAGAGTTCCGGTTCATCGTGCATCCGCGCATAGGTATCCTTCTGCTCCTGGTTGAAATACCTGTCCTTCCGGATGAGGGAGGAAATACGCTCGGCAATCTTCGTCCAGTTCAGCTCCACAGGGGCACATCCGCCTTTGGTCAGCCGGATGCCCTTGGCACTGTGATCTTCAGAAGAATGGTCAGCCCCGGACAGCGCATGAGAGCGCCCGCCGATGCCGTACTCCTGCTTCAGAAAATCCGATTTTTCCTTCATGGTGTGGTCTGCGGTAAAATAGGCGTAGATTCTGCCCTTTCCGCCCGCCACAGAGCTGCCGCCTGCAAGTGCTTCGGTGATCTCATCCTCGGTAATAAAGCTCTTCGGTTCTGCAAGTTCGGCAGGCCCGTCCGGATATCCCCGGCGCTCGGCGGAGATGTCCCTGACGCCCTGCCACAGCTCGTCCATCCGGTGATAATGAAAGCGCAGAAGGTCTCTGTTTTCCACGTAGTCATTCAGGAATGCCAGAAATTCGCCGCGAAGCGTATCGGCATAAGCGCTGTCCGTCATCTTCTCCGCAAGAGCTGCGGTGGCGTCCGGATAACCGGCAGGAAGATCGTCCATGGAGGAGAAGTAACCCACTCGGGTCGCTTCCTCGCTCAGGTCATGCTTCAGATAGAGCAGGCTCTGTGCAAGTTCAGAGCGGACACGCCCACCGGCCTCGGCGAGCTCCACATTGGTAGCAAAGCTACCTTCTTCCAGCATCTGTCCGATTCTTTCCGCCGCAGCCTCCCATGGAATGACCTGAGAATCAGCGGCATATCTGGCCTCACGGCCTTTGTGCAGATGAATGCCGTCTCCGTCATACCACACGGCATAGTCGCCGTGTTCACCCCGGATGCCGTAGCCGCCATGGAATTCCCTTTGCAGCAGCGCCGCGATTTCCTCAATCGACTTCTGCTTCTGGAATGCATCCGCAATATGCTCTCTGGCATGGCTTGTGTTGCTGCCGAAACGGAGCATATCGTCGATTTCCGTCTGGGAAAAAGAAAAAGCGGACAGCACTTCGGTTGTGCGATCCGCTTCATCAATTTGGGATATCTGCTCCTGTTCCGAGAGAAAAAGGTTCATGGAGAGCTGTTCAAACTCTGCTCCGGCAAGATATCCGTTATTCAGTTCTTCCGGAGATTCCGGCTCACCGGCTGTTAATTGTACACCAGCTCGTACAGAATAATCTCCTCGGCCTGCGCCTTCAGCGTATTCATCATGCCCGCCCATTTCAGCGGGTCTCTGCGCTTCAGTTCTTCCGTCACGCCGGCCTGCTTCGCCATCTGAGGCATCAGCTCGTCCAGCCTCCGGTGCGCCGTCACGTCGATCTCCCGAAGGTGCGGATACAGCTGCTCCGACAACACCAGACGGTTCCACAGAATCGGGCGATGCTCCTTCAGATACTGTTTCCGCATCTGCCCGTACTTCCCGATGGGTGTCTCCTCCTGCTCGCTCAGTCTGATGTCCGGGATCAGATAATCCCCGTTCTGCCTGTACGTCATTTCCATATGCCATGCTCCTTTCTGCGATCTGTTCGCGTTCATAGTTTCGGATGGTCGCTCCGATTTCCCGCAGCACCTGCTGATTGATGCCGCTGACCGCCGTTCCCAGCGCGCCCGCCGTTTCCGGGGTGTTGAAATCGAAAACGCTCATAAAATCTTCGTGTTCAAAGTAGTTTTCCGGCTCCAGACCGCAGCGCAGCATCAGGGAATAACTGATACTGACCTCGGCGGCATTCCGGAAGGCAACTCCGACGTTGAATTCATCATACTCTTCCAGAAAAGAATCTTCAAGGATGCCGAGGATGTCCCTGCGGTTGTCCTCCCAGTATTCCCGCGCCAGCTGAGAAGCCACAGCTTCAAGCTGAACAGCAAGGCTTTCGCCTGCCGGAATGCCATAGTTTTTCTCCAGCATGGATGACACAGCAGGAATATGCTCCTCACGCAGTTCCCACAGGTTCAGGCTTCTGGAATTGGGCCGGGTGCCGGTGTCTGAAACATCGAACACATAGCGCAGTCGCTCGCGGTCGCCGCTGGTATCGATGAGCGCGATACCCTTGGAACCGCGCCGCACATACCGGCGCATCGTATTGTTCCAGACGTCGAACTCCGCACAGGCGGTGGCGTCCGGGCGCTGGGCATGGATCATGACCTGCTCGTGATACGGGTATTTGTACAGCCTCGACGCGGTGGCGAGGAAGGACTGCCAGCGCTCCAGGCTTCCGGTCAGCTGCCGCTGCGCTTCTTCCGACATTCTTCGGTACTCCTGCAATTTGCTTGCCATAGATCACGTCTCCTTTCTTAACATGAAGGCAAAAAAAGAAGCGCCCGAATAGACGCTCCTTTTACGTATAAGACATAGCTTTATTCTATTTGTCAGTCAAAGAATTGATTTCCTTTTCCAACTCCCCGATGAACTGCATGAGAGAGGCAAAGTCCGGACAATCACCAAACATCATATTTCTCATACTGGCATAGTCCTTCTGCAAATGATCCCATCGATATTCCGGCGGCAAAAGTTTCAGCGTTCCCGGGACTGCCAACTCATAATGTGCCCACTTTCTTGGGTAAAACTTCATCTTGAAATCTGTTACTCGCTTCAATAGATCCAGATTTCTGTATGCCGATGCTTTAATTTCGGAATTGGCAATACAGTAGAGATCATAATAATGACGGGAATATCTGTCCGGCATGGACAAATTCTCCGGTCGGTTTGCTTCATGATGCAGTATCGTGGCTTTCTCCCAAAATGTTCTCTCTGCCGATGCGGTCAGAATCGTTGTATCCGGTTTTGAAAACACCTTCGGGTATGTTTCTGCAACATAGGATGTAATCGTTTTGGAAACAGACGGCGTCCATGCTGCCAATGCTCCAATTTCCAGTCGAATGATCTGCAAGGTAGAAGAATCCTCGAAGATTTTTGGATATTGGAAGCAGATGGTCTGTGCGTCTTCCGGGAGAATATAGAAATGCGCTTCTTTTCCAAGAATCTTTCCCATATCTTCTTTCAGTACCGGAAGAAGTTTTTCAGACAGGAATGCCTCTGCCCGGCTGTTGGCCTCTTTGTTGAAAGCGTCCTGTTTGGTATTAGAGCGCTGCTCCCAAGGCTCATTCAAACCATATCCAAGTACACGCCAGTCCAGTATCAAGTCAATATCTTCCGAAAATCGTTTGATTAAGCCGTAGCATTTTGACAGGCTGGTTCCACCTTTGAATGTAAACGCTTCTTTCCACGGGCAGTAATGAAAGAGATAGTCCAGAGTAAGGCAGACCCAAAAATCCTTTTCAACAATCGCTTCGTGCAGCCCGGTTTTCTGTGCTGTGTTTCTAAAAAGTATTCGGAGCTGTTCCTCCGGCTGCTTTATCAAATGGTACATAACGATTATGCCTCGCTTTCCTCACAGATTCTCTTCACCATATCATACACCCATACGGCAGCCTGCTTTGCTTCCTCCAGCACACAGACTTTTTCTTCATCAGATAGTCGGCGTCTGATGATGTTCAGGTGTGTCTCTGTGACATTATCTTTTCCAATCGCTTTCAATGCCTGAATTATGGTAGCTGTTTGTTTTGAAATACCCGAGACCTCGCGATTGTTCCGATGCCTGAATTCAATGGTAATGTTGCCAATCTGAAATTCATGATAGGGACCGTCGCTGATATAGCTCCATTTTGCGGGAACCTGTGTGGACAAGCCAAGCTGATTGAGGGCTGTATCACCGCACGGTGCAATCGTCCAGCTGAATTTTCTGGCCAGTGTTTCTGCTACTTTATTTGGCGATGGAGCTTCATATTCATCAATCAATTCACTGTACCGAGGATAGTAAAAAACCCCGCGCATGATTTTTTGAATACAGCCTGCTTCTTCCAACCGCAAGAGCGCTCTGCGCACTGCATGATATTCTCCTAAATCAAGAAAGTCACCAACAATAAAAACTTCATCATGGCCAGCTGCTTTGATTCGGTCATAAATCTGTGTGATGACGCTGTCCTTCTGCACAATATCACCTCCGTGCTTTTGTCTCAAATATTATACAATATTTGAGACAAAAAATCAATAGAGTGCGAACAGATTCTCCGAATACAAATGCACAAAATCAATTTTCGGAATGGAAATCACTTATGTCCTGGTTCCAACCCCAAAGTCAGTATGCGTACATGTCTTTCTTCGTAATCCGTTTTGTCTCAAATCTTATATTGTTTTTTGAGACAAAAATCAGTAATTACATTACCTATTCCGAAATCGGGTGCATTTGCACCTTTTTTCGGAATAGAATCAGATATCGAAATCAGGGTAGAGCTCCAGCTGCCCGAACTCCTCATCGGTCATTGTTCCCAGTTTTGCAAGCGTTGATTCAGTCAATGCCAGGAGCTGCACCTCATCGCGTTCCAGGTACTTCTTCATTTCCGTGAGTTTCTGCATCAGGCCGGTACGGCTGCTGCCGGCGCTGTAGATGCACATCAGATTCATCTCGTCATTGGTGAAATTCGTCATATCAAATCCCTTTCTGCGCTTTTAGTCTGCGCGGTCTTTTCGCTTCTGGACGGCGCGGGTGCATGGAGCATGGCCAGAACGGAAGGCTTTTTGCCCGGTTCAGGAGCCTGCTTATCTTCCTGAACGACCTGTCTGGCCGCTTCAAACAGTACCGATAAATCGGGAGCCTTGGGTTTGGCCTCCGGCTGTTCCTTTGGACCGTTGTTGATGATGCCGTCGATCATCCCGTAATCATCTTCCATGGACATCTCCGCGTTTTTGAGGTAATTGTCCGGCAGGAACGCCGGAAGCTGAACAAAGCCCACGCTGTCCACATAATGAGAGCTTACCGCACCCTGCTGCTTTAAGACAACAATGTCGCTGACGGACAGGCTGTGCCCGGTAAAATCCTGCGGATGAGCGGTGTTGAATTTCATGTACAGGTCATCCAGACGGGTTTCTGTACTGCCGTCAGACGAAAGCGCCCCAGAATAGACCGCCTCGTAATGGTCAAATGCAGGCTCAAGACCATGCTCCCTGAGATACTGAGAATTCATAAAGCGAAGCTCAGCCAGTTCCGGATCTCTGCGGAGCTGATAAATGCAGTAGCTGTCTGACGGATTCTGCTGGAATGCTTTCTGCCATCTGTTTTCCGTGATGACAGGAAACTGCTCCTTTACCGCCTCCCAGTCTGCGCGGTCAATGCCGAAGATGCCGTCGTGGTTCAGAATTTCCGTCTGTTCAAAAGCCATCGCCTCGGTATTGTCCCCATAGAGAAGATATACCGGCACATCGTGCTCAAACAGCTCCATGGCGCGTTCCTTTGTCAACGGGAGCATCCCGTCATCCGTATAGCCGTAGGCATTCCGCGCCTCCACGGAAATCGCCGGATCAGGCGGAATGTCCATCTCCGGCTCAGGGTTCTCCTGCACAGGCGGCTCAATGGCAATCGCTTCATCCTGCGCGGCCTGCAATTCATCCAGTATCCCGATATCCGCAACCTGAAGCGGGGCGTTTTGCCCGATTCCATGGGAGTTGCAGATTTCAAGCGCCGATTCGGCCAACGTGCTGATCTCCATATCCAGCTGACCGCCGTCGATTCCTTTCATGGACACCTTATCGTAAATCGTGTAATCCACACCAGTGTCCGTGCGCTGAACATGAAGATAAGGTAAGACAGTTGCCCTCCATCTGTTGGCGCAGATGGGTTTAGGGCAGCTGTTTTTTTATCTTCCGGCATTGTCTGCTCCTTCCTGCATTCCGCTCAAAATGGTGGTCATCAGTCGGAGTGTATCCATCTGTTCTGCATCGATGGCACTGACACTTTCGATGCGTTCCAGCTGTCGTGTCATTTGCGTCAGTTCCTCTTTCAGCGCCTTGTAAACCCTGGGATTCCCCTGCACAATCACCTCTTTGCACAGCAGCCTTTGGATGATATAGTCCTGCTTGGTCAGCCCCGACAGCTTCACAAAGGTATTGAGCTGCTGGCTTTCCTCCGGGGACATACGGAAGGACACCATAACACTTCTCCACCGGTTTTTGTCATCTCGATTCTTCTGCGACACTAAAAATCACCTCGTTCCAGATTCAATTTATTGGCCATTTCCTCCTGCCGGTTGGGAAACAGATGGGCGTAGCGGTATGTAATGTCGATGCTTTCATGGCCCACCCGGTCGGCAATGGCCAGCGCTGTAAATCCCATGTCAATCAACAGACTGATATGGCTGTGTCTCAAATCGTGTATGCGTATCTTTTTTACACCGGAAAGTTTGCAGCCACGCTCCATTTCCTTGTATAGAAAGGATTTTGTCACAGGAAATATGCGGTCAGTTGGCTGCACTCCGTACAGACTATTGATGTGATCCTGCATCTCCTAGCATAGTAAACTGGGCATCTGAATAACCCGGTTGCTCTTGGGTGTTTTGGGCTCGGTAATCACATCCCGCCCCTTGAGACGCTGATAGGATTTGTTGATGGTCACCGTCTCCTTTTGGAAATCGAAGTCCGCTGACGTCAGCGCCAGCAGCTCCCCTTCCCGGATTCCGCACCAGTAGAGCATTTCAAAGGCGTAAAACGACAAAGGCTTGTCCATAATGGCCTGGGCAAATTTCTGATATTCCGCCTTTGTCCAGTAGGACATTTCGCCATTCCTGGCCTTGCCCATGTTTCCGGCCTGGGCTGCGGGATTGGCGCTCAGATGATAATGCCGGACTGCATGATTGAACAGGCAGCTAAGTTGATTAGTGGCAAATGAAAACCGTTATCATCCGGTGCAGGACTATCTGAATGCCCTGCAATGGGATAAGGTGGAGCGTATCAGATATGCCCTGCATTACTTTTTGGGGGCTGAAATCAGTGATTATACCTATGAAGTGTTGAAACTCTTTATGCTGGGAACAATCGCAAGAGTTTTCCGCCCTGGCATTAAGTTTGAGGTTATGCTGTGTCTTGTCGGTGGGCAGGGTGCCGGTAAATCCACTTTTTTCAGATTTCTCGCCATGAAAGATGACTGGTTCACGGATGACCTAAAGAAAATGGATGACGAGAATGTATACCGGAAATTGCAGGGGCATCTGATAGTGGAGTTCCCTGAAATGGTAGCAATCCTGAATGCGAAGAATGTAGAGGATACCAAGTCCTTTATGAGCAGGCAGAAGGATACCTACAAAACACCGTATGACAAGCATCCGAAAGACCATAAGAGGCAGTGCGTATTTGCCGGTTCGTCAAATTCTCTTGATTTCCTGCCTATGGATAGGTCGGGGAACAGAAGATTTCTTCCTATTCAGTGCAATGTGAATGAGGCAGAGGTTCACATCCTTGATGATGAGAAAGTATCAAGAGAATATATAGCACAGATGTGGGCAGAGGCAATGGAGATATACAGAAGTGGTAATTATATGCTGAAACTGCCTAAAAAGACGCAGGAAGAGCTTTGTGAGTATCAGAAGAGATTTATGCAGGAAGATACCAAAAAGGATCTTATTCTTGATTATTTGGAGCATTGCAAGGGCAATATGGTGTGTTCCCGATTGCTTTATGCAGAGGCACTGGGGAATGACGGAAGTCCGGCACAGTGGGAAATTCGGGAGATTAACGATATTATGAATAATTGTAGTGGCTGGATAGCATTTACTAATCCGAGATATTTCCCAAGCCCATACAACAGACAGAGAGGATGGGAAAAGCCCGACAACAAAGAGAGTGAATTTCAACCATTAACCGAAGAACAGATGCAACAGTTATCGTTGCCGGAAGAGTGGATGAAGTAAAAACTGCCCGGTAGATTGTCGGTCTGTTGTCGCTTCCGTTGTCGGGTTCGTTGTCGGTTCTATATTTCTATAATCCTTATATTTCCTACATTTTTTAGGGATAGATACAGTTCTGACAACGAAAGCAACGGAATATTTGAAAAAAAGAATAAAAGCAGAAAAGTAACTATAAATGATAAGGTTTAGGAGTTTTTAGGTGTCCGTTGTCGTTGCCCGTTGTCGAGAGATAGAGGCACTTCCTTATCGGGCATTAACAAAAAAGGAGAACAAACAAATGGAGAATAAAAAAACAAACACACCGGTAGCATTAAGAAAGCAGATAGGCGGTACAACCTATGTAGTCAGGGTGCATTTCAATGAGGATGCAAAGGAAAGCATGAAGGACAAGATAAAGAGGCTGATTGCTAATGAGGTCAGGGCTTCGTAGCACACTGCATAGGTCAAAAAGCATGTAGAATAATAGTATATATCATGATATAATTGATGGTGTTCGAGGAGAACGAAAATTTGAATTTTCTATTATCTTTCTTAGTTTTATTAGGATTCTGGCTTTGCGTTTGTTTACAACGCTCTGGGTTATGCCCAACCTCGCCCCGACTTCACGCTCGGAAAGTCCGTCAAAAAAGATTGCCTGTATCAGCTCCTGTTCACTATCCGACAGCAAAGGCAGGGCGGCTTTCAGCCTGTCCACCATGACCGCATTGACAACGGTTTCTGCAATGTCCACCGCTTCATCAGTGATAAAGTCCAGAGGATTCCCCTCGCTGTCCGTAAATCCGTCGAGAGATAGCAGTCTATTCTTTGTATCTAATTTTTGCAGATAACGCCACCGTTCCTTGTCACGGTAGAAGTCTGTGTATTGCTCCCTCACGACTTCAAGCAGACAGCCTTGAATGGGGATAAACAGCTTGTCCATATAGGTCTGGTCGGATTCCCTGCAACGGCAGAACTCCGTGTAGGATAATTCCACATAGCCGCCACTTTCTCTGATATATACCTTTCTTGGTGCATATTTCACCATAAATACCTCCCATCTGAATTTTTGAAATGTAAAAAATCCAGATGGAGAGGCGGAGAACGACACCGCATATCAGAAACAGCCCTACGGCACTTTCCAACAAAAATCGACAAAAGAAAAACCGCAAAGGCTCTGTGACCTTTACGGTTATAGGAAATAGTAATTCTATTGTATGGAGATTGTACTTCTACTTTCAAGGTGAGAAGTACCGTTGCACTGGCAGAAATTTTTTTAACTGGTTTCCTGCCGTTCTCTGATATGCTATGTATTGATAAATTTTGCTTCGTATGAGCAGATAGATAACTGCCCGAAAAAAGGACATAAAAAAATCCCTCCAAATTTAAAAACAAATTCAGAGGGTAATTTAGGGTATAACAAAATAACCCACCCGAATATCGTTTTTTTTATTTGGTGAGTTTGTTCTTTCAAATACGAAACAAATGCTCATGTACGGTAAAGTATCACAAGAAAATTATGTCGAATTGACAGCCGCCTCCGCTATACCGAATAAGGAAATAAAGAGTCCTCAAATTTTGCGCTACTAAATGAAGACGAGCGGAAGTAATCTCCCGCTCGTCAGTAAACTTAACTATGCCATATCAATCCCGCTTCTTTCCCGCCACCGGCACTAAGAACAGCGCGGGCAACAGCAGGAAAGCGGTACAGACCAGCCCCCAGGGTATGGACACCTGCTGGGCTACCAGCCCCACAATAGGCCCGCCGATGATCTGCCCGAAAGAGTCCAGCTGTCCGCTGGTGGAAAAGACTGTGGCGCGCATTTTCTCATCCACATGGTCGTTCATCCAGGCGGCCAGCACAGGCTCCTTGATGGTGCGCATAAGCCCCGCCAGCAGGAACACCAACAACATGAACCAAAAGCTCCGCCCCACCGCGAAGAGAACCAGGCACAGGATATACCCGGCGCTGGTGGACATGACCACACTGGTTCGGCTGACAGTCCCTTTTTTCTCCATGCGGGCGATGAGCAACTGAGAAGCCAGAATACCTAAGCCGCTGCCGATAAGACTGATAACACCGAACCAAGTGACGCTGTTCAGCGGCCCGATAACGGGTATTACCGTGTCATCCAGAAAATGAGCGGTGGAGAGCCGGTCAAAGCCTTCACTGGCAAGTCCCCCGCATAGTGTGATTGCTAAGAGCGCCAGCAACACAGGTGCGCCTTTCACAAAGCCCAGGTTGAGCTTGAACAGGCAGACAAAGTCTTTAAGCAAGCCCTGCCGTTCCTCAATAGCAGGGGAGAAGTTGGTTTCTGGCATGATGCGACCCAACACCAGCCCCAACAACAAGCACAAACTGCCCCCCAAGATGAGAGGCATTTGCAGGTTTATGTTTCCCAGCAGTGTGCCCAGCACCACGCCCAGAACGCCGCCGATTTGCCCCATTTGACTGCCCCGCAGGAACACCTTGTCTATGGGTTTGTCCTCTTCCTCCGAGGCAATCCACGCCTCCAGAGCGCCGGTGATGAAGGTATCACCGCAACCCCAGACAACCTGGGCCAGCAGAACCGGCGCGAACCACGGTAGCGCACCCTCCATCAGAAAGCCCAGGCCGTAGAGGAACATTCCAATCAGCACCGAGCGCCGACGGCTATACAAATCCGCCACCACACCGGTGGGTATCTCGAACAGAAAGCAGGAGGTCTCCAGAACCGTCCCTACCAGGACAAGCTGGAAAGCATCCAGCTGCACCACCTCCAGGTGGTACACGATGGAAAGCACTGTGGACATAGAAACCGCCAGGGAACAGACAAATCGGAACAGCAGGGTCAATCCCAAATTCCGTGTAAACACCATTTAAGGTGCGAATAGAGCAAAATTTATTCAGGGCGGTAGCCGGGGAAATCCGGCTGCCGCCGTTTCGCCTTTTCAACAA
>NZ_JBQKJT010000036.1:0-13089 GCF_052117125.1 Candidatus Avoscillospira sp. LCP25S3_F1
TGAACGCCCAAATCAAGCCTGGGTGGGCGATATTACCTACATTCCCACCGGTGAGGGCTGGCTCTATCTTGCCATTGTAAAGGACCTGTGTACCCGTAAAATTGTAGGTTATGCCTTTTCCAGCCGTATCGATACTTCACTGACTCTGGCGGCTCTGGAAATGGCAGTGCGTCGCTGCAAGCCGTCAACAGGCCTGATCTTTCACAGTGACCGGGGCGTTCAGTATGCTGCCAATGCCTTTCGGGAACGGTTGGCCTCCTGTGGAATCCGGCAAAGTATGTCCCGTAAAGGCGATCCATATGATAACGCGGTGGCAGAAAATTTCTTCAGCTGCCTCAAGTGTGAGCTGATTCATCTGAAGCAGTACCCAACGCGGGCCAGTGCACAAGCCGATGTGTTCGCATATCTGGAGGCTTTCTATAACTCTGTCCGGCCACATTCTGCCTTGGGCTGGGTGTCTCCCGTGCAGTTTGAGAAAAACCTTCTGGCGGTTCAGGCAGCATGAACGAGCATCCACGAGAATAACCATGATTCATTCCGTTTTTTCTTCTTTTTTCGTGTCCGTTTTTCCGGGAAGGGCTCACCCGCATCATAGATCTGCTTCATGGCATCCAGTCGTCGCTTAATGCTGACGGCATCGTCCATATCATTTTTAAAGCCTTCGTCCAATGTATTGATCGACCAGGAAACCGTGACCTTTCCCAGTTCTTTCAGAAGGTCAATGTCACGGATTACTAAGTCTGACTTGGTGCAGATGAGAATTTCCGCCTCGCTGCCCCGGAGCTGCTCAAGAAGCTTTCGGGTGTTCTGAAACTGAGCCTCCTGGGGCAGATAGCCATCGGTCACAGAACCAATGACTACGCGCTGCCCTTTATACTTTTGCGGATTTTTGATTGCTGGCCAGTGTTTCACATCCAGGAATGTGCCCCATGGTTCGGTGTGCCCGGTAAATCGTTTCATAAACGAGGCGTAGCAGTATTTGCAGCCATGGGTACAGCCCACATAAGGATTGACGGAATAGCCGCCCACCGGCAGGGTGGATTTTGTCATAATATTTTTGGTTTCTACATCCTGAATCAGAATGCTGCTATCTTTCACTTCCGCCATGTTTGCTGTTCCTCCAATACTCGGTAAAAGGCCGGGGGGAATTCCTGTATCATTTGTGCCTCACCCATGATAGGAAGTAGATCTTCTTTCATGAATACAGGGATGCCAAGCACATGGGCCTGATGTGTCAGGTTCCACACCCATTCCGGTTTCGATACGGCTTTGCCCTTCCTATGTCCGGTCTCAGTCCCAATGACGATCCACTCAATTCCGGTAAGGTCCACCACGCCAACATCATCAAACATAGGTTCAAAGGTCACATGATAATCAGCCACAATGGGATACTATTTAGAAAATCGACTTCTTCAATGGCTTCGATGATTTCCGCAGGCATGGCTACGCTGGCCCCATCAATGCCGCCGATGCTGCCTGCGGCGGTGGCTACAATGCCGTTGCAGACGGCGAAAATCTGCATCATCCAGTCCAGACCATAGGAAATGCACAGCTTGGCCATGACAAAATGAATGAGGTGGCGGAGCATATACTCGGGCCGTTGGAAATCCCGGAAGCTGGAGGCGCTTCTGAAAATGGCAATGGCAAAGAACAGTACCAGCAGGCCATAACCCACGGCCTGCATCCCGCCGTTGATGGCCACAATGGTGTCCCAGACAGCGCCGCCCTTGAATGTCTGGGGCGACTGGGTCACCAGCCCCCAGAGTTCTTCCAGCCGGTCATTCCAGGTGGTAAAGGCGTTTTGCAGATTTTCTACAATCCAGTTGTTGTCCAAGTGAAATCACCTCGATTTCGTTGTGTTTTTACATAAAAAATCTGGAAACCAGAAAGCGGCTTCCAGATTTGGATGAAATATTTTATCCTTTTCGGTTTGTATTCCGGTTATGGTTTCTAATGATGTTCCGCGTCAGTGTTCTTCGTATAGATAGTGAACATCCAGGAAGAAGCCAAGCATCCCTTCAATTTGCCCGCGCGTGAGCATATCTTCTACCGGAAGATATTGCACATAACATTCTTCTCTTAAATACTGTTTTGCGGATGGCAAATCTACAATTTGTTCTTCGCCAGGGTCATCAATAAGATATTTTTTTAATCTGGCATTGGATGTAGGCCCCATAAGATGGTTATTGTATAATCGTTGCCGTAAATTCTTTGTCCTGCCGACATACAGGCATACACCTGTGTTTTGGTTAAAAATGGCGTAGACACCCGGAACCTCCGGGATGGAGGACGGCTTCATCTCACAAAAGAACACCTTTGGTGTGCTTAACAATTGCTTGCAAATGCTGATTGCTGCATTGCACTTCTCCTGGAATGTATTCATTGGACAAACTCCTTATATTTAACCTGTAAACAGGGATTTGCATGACATATCTTAGGCCAATACGACGGTATAGGTAATTTGAGGGTACAGATGAGCTAACTCACGCAGAACAGCAAGGGCCATGCCATCAAAAGCACCTTGATTGCCGACATAAAAGGTATCTACTCCATGACATTCAATCAAATCCCGCAGCACAGACCGAAGTTCCACTTCCAGCGTGGCCGGACACTGACGGTGACCAAAAAATGTGCAGATTGACATAAGACTACCTCCAATCAATTACCCTTATACGGGTAATATAAATTGTAAGGTATAAATATTTCTTGAGTCAACCCGTATACGGGTAATTCATACAATTTTCGTTGCTATCATCATAGTAACCCGAAAAAGGGTAATGATAGGGACGAGGTGAACCCATGGAGTATTACGAACTGTATGCCCAACGAATTCGCAGGCTTTGCAAAGAGCGTGGGATTGCTGTTAATAAATTGGCGACGATGAGTAACGTAAAGCAATCAACTTTGGATAACATTGTCCGAGGGGTGACCAAAAATCCAAGGATTAAAACCTTACACAAGGTGGCATTGGCATTTAATATGACCGTAGCGGAGTTCCTGGACTTTGAGCAGCTGAATCAATACTCTTTTGATGAGAACGATGATGACTGAGACTTGATGCATTTGAATCGTTATATGCTGGTTCTGTGCTGCCCGTTGTGGGCGGCACAAACTTTTAGGGTGTAATACCCGGTTTTGAGTGAGAAAGAAAACGTGCCGTGAAACTTCTTTCACGACACGTTGTTCAATGTGTTATTTTAATGCAGTTAAAAAATCGATGGCTTCGTATACAGTGGAAAATGTCAGGCATTTTTGGCAAAGCCAGCGATTGCGTTCATCAGTGTCTTCCAGCCCAGGCAACCCGTCCTGCAGCAAATTGGAAACGGTCTTTTTGGCATTCCTGACTGCGGTTGGATAGTTCTGCGCAATCTTGAAGGTGGCGTTCAGATTGCCTTTTTCATAATCCGGCACCTTGGTGAGCAATTTGGCCATAATGCGCCTTTTTTCCTCAACAGTCTGTACGGACGGTACAAACATTTCATAGTGCAGCATCAACCAATATTCAATGCAGCCTGTGGTCATCAGCAGCCGAACTTTGATATTGGGCTTTTTACGCAGAGAACGAAGCCGCTTGACGATTTTCATGCGGTTTTCCCATTCGGCAATATCCTTGGTCTCTACATCAAAGAAAAACCAGATTTCATCGGTGACCTCTGCATAATCCCGGTAGCGCTTATCCTTTTTGAATTTGCTGTCTGCTTCCTCAAAAAGGCCGGTGGAACCGGGGCGCTTGATGGCGGCAACATCCTGAAATTCCTTCCGTAAAAAATCAGTATACGCCTGCTCACTTTCGCCTTCACAGAATACAACAATATAGGGCTTCTCGGACTTTAACCGACGAGGCATTTACTCCACCTCCTCGATCTCAATATCCGGGGTTGCACCATACTTTCCCACAAGATAGCCTTTGCGGATGTTGTCGGTTGTCCGTGTGGAAAACTCACTGATGCTGTACAATTCTGATACGCCATCGTGATTGGACTTATCCACAAAATACAACTGATCTTTCCGAAGTAATTCCAGATTCATAAGATCGGTATTGTGGGTCGTAAAGATAATCTGTGCGCCATTGGGATTGGAAGCTCTGCTCTGGAATTTTGCAAGGATGAAGTTTACGAGCATAGGATGCAGCTCCCGTTCCAATTCATCCACCAGCAAAATACCGCCCGTGTGCAAAGCGGATTCGATGGCCGGAGCCAGTGTCATCAGCTTTCTGGTACCGTCAGATTCCTCGTCGAGCTCCAGCATATAGCTTGCCGCTTGACCATCCAGATTGACACCAGGATGTTTGGCTTTGGCAGAGACTTCTCCCATTTTCAGCCTTACATCTCCACTGATTGTTGTTTCTCTCAGATCGTGCATAAACTGCACCAGGGCGGTTCGTAAATTGTCTGGCAGCGTGTCCGGCAGGGAAGTATCATCTACAAGTTCCTTGCTGTCAAACTCGAAATGCATATCCTGAATGCCCAGATCTGCTGCTTTGGCATAGTCGGAGATGGCCTTCAGCATATTGTTATCTTCAGAGTAGGCCAGCAGCTGCCGCGGGATATCGGGATAATCCCTTGAAAAAAAAATATGGTCTCTGAACCAGCGCATAGCAGAGACGCAGGCTCCATCATTCATGGTGCAGGCTACAGAAAAGAACAGCTGATTTTCCGCAACCATTTCTCCAATCATGCTTCGCTTTGTTTTCTCTTCCGTAAATGTGAACTGTTGCTGGACTCTGGAGAAAATCAAGGCTTTTTGACCCTTTGGCGCGTGATAGAGATATTCTGCAATCACATGGTCTCTTGTGGCGGAAAAGCCGTACCAATATTTGATGCCGTTGACAGTATACACAAAATGAAATTCCGTTGGGTCCTCCATGGAATAGTCATTGAGCGCAAAGGGGTTGACCGGAATGGCGGCACGCTCATGCTGGGTTCTCTGTGCATTGCGGATAAATTGTACCGCCAGCCAAAAGGCACGAATCACATTGCTTTTGCCGCCGCCGTTTTTTCCGAAGATGGCGGCAGCGGGAAGCAACTTTGTGGTGGAAGACAGCGGAATCAGGCTTTTCTTAAAGGAACTCAGTCCGGTTGCCTCCATGGAAAGCGTTGCCTCATCTCGAAATGACCGATAGTTTTGAAAGCGAAACTCAATTAGCATGGAAATCACCCCTTCAATATACTGTTTTAGTATAACGCAAACAAATTTGAAATACAACGAATAAAATGAAATATTTTGATTTTTTACAATCAATTTCAAATTATATTACGCCTACAGTGGGCGGTAGTGCGAAAAGAGGGACACTGCCATTTTATAGGGAATTTACAACCTCCTATTCATGGATTAAAATTGAGTAGCCACGGTATACAAATCAGAGCGAGGGGATATTCATGGACTTCAATCAACTGATACCGGAACTCACGGTTTTTGATATTGAGGAGACTAAAAAATTCTACCAGCAGTTGGGCTTTGCGATAGAATACGAACGAGTGGAAGAAAAATTTGCATTTATGTCATATCAAGGCAGCCAATTTATGTTTGAGCAATTCAGACAGGACGGATGGAACGTTGGGGAACTAAGGTATCCTCTGGGGCAAGGTATCAACTTCTCTAACCTGATGTATTTTTTCAAGATAACCTTGCAGTGTTGCATCAACTACACTGGCGCAAATCTCTTGTATCTGCTCCACAAAGGGGGCTGCACTGTAGGATGGTGGGCCATAGCGGTTGCTGAGATGTTCCAGCACAGCCGCTTCATGGACAGGGGACATGAGCCAGAAGCCAGGAATCGCAATCTGCTCTGCTCCGGAAGCAGGGTGCGTATCCGAGATATCGAAAACATATCTGACTTTGGGTGTGGGGCTGTGATTGTCAATCAGGGCAATACCATTGGCTCCGCGATTGATCCACCGCCCCATGCGTCGATTCCAGATATCCATGGATGCGCAGGCTGTGGCGTCTGGCCGCTGCGCATGAATCAGCAGTTGATCCCGAAAGGGATATTTATAAATCCTGGAGGCAGTTTTCAAAAACTGCTGCCAGCTGCCGTGCACAGAGGACAGTTCAACGGCCTTTTGACGGCCAAATTCTGCAACCAACTGTAATTTACTTGCCATACAACCTCCTATCGCTCCAGTTTGTGGCGGTGTTTCTGCTTGGGTTGTTTCTGATGGGGAGTCTGCTCCGGCTGACAGGTATAGCCGTTGCGCCGGACCATTTCGGCAAACTCCATGATGTGATATGCCCGGCTGCCGATATAAGCGTGGGTGTCGTCGATGTAGTGACAGGCCAGCGTTTGCTGTGTGCCGTCTGTACGGGTCAGTGTGACAGCGCCATGATCCGGCACATGGAACAGGGTTTTGTAGCTGGTGTCGATAAAGCGGATATTTCGCCCACCGTTTTCATTGGGAAAGGCACAAACGCCTGCAATATTGACCGGTTCCCGGCTCATCGTTCCTGCCCTCCTTTGTTCTTTTTCGGCTGGTTCCGTGCCTGCTCCCGTGCCTGAATTTTTCCTTTGGCCCAGTCAGGCAGCTTGTTCAGATCAGCCAATCCCAGAATATCACTGCGATCCCAGCGGCTGACTTCACCGGAGTACAGCTCTTCCACAAAGACGGCCTGCCCACGGGATTTCGGCGCACAGCCAAAGCCGTCAATGGCGTATCCCAGCTGACAATCCGCCGTCCGGTATTCCGGGGCCAGGCTGGAAGGGGACAGGATACCACATCGCTGGCTTCTACCATCCAGCGGTTTCTATGAGAAATCGCAAAACGGCGTGGCACAGTTTCCAGCGGTGGATACACAGTGCTGTCATAGCCGGAAGTGTTCCTCCCGGTGTTGAGATAAGCCAAGACAAGAACCAACTCAATCTGTGGATACTTTTTCTTTTGTTCCCGCAAAATGGATGCTGCTAAACTATCAAACTCTCCATATCCTCCGAGAAAAAAAGTTGTTGCTCCTTGCTCAATTAGACTTTGTGTTACTGAGCGAAGCCAACTCGCAATCTTATCTTCTTTTGTGATTTGCGAATGGCCACAAAATGTTACATTCATACGATGGCACCCCTATTACCATCATACCGCAAATATTTTCATTAGTACAGGTACAGGGACTAATTTTAACAGAACTGCCCATATACTAAATATAGTACAGTTACAGGGGCGGCGTATTGAATGAAACTAAACGAGGCGGTGAGCAAACGCCTTTTGGAACTACTGGATGAAAGAAATATGACACAGTATCAACTGTATATGAAAAGCGGTGTTCCCAAGTCTACGATTGGAAATGTCATCAACTGCTCGTATGATTCGGTTAAGCTGCGGATCATTCACGAAATGTGTCAAGGAATGGGGATTGGGATAGATACCTTTTTTGCATCGCCGCTTTTTCAAGAAGATAATCTGGAACCATAAGACCTCCGACGAAGTTCGTCGGAGGTCTTATTATCTGAATTTTGGCAGTTACTTCCTCGCAGGTTTTTTCTCTTGGTTTCGTCATGTGGGCGCTCCTTTCTGCTTATGGGTAAAGAAAAGGGCAGCCGTTTACTGTGAGCAAATAGATGATCCTATCTAAAATGTCATATTGCAGTTTATTCAATTCTTTGCGTACCTAATTGTAACTGTTCAACCTTTATTTTTGCCGTATCACTATCCTTTTGAAAATTCTCTATTTCTGAACTCTGAATAGATAAAATGATTTCATCACCCACCTGCAAATCATCAAAGGATATGTCTTTTAATTCATGCGTTTCATAATTGCAGAAAATCATTGGAATTTCCGAACAGTCAATAAGACACTCTTGTCCCAAAAATCCTTTTTGATCGCTGTCTTTTACAGTTATGGTTTTAGTTGTGTCATCAATTTCAATGATTACCGCATCTACTCCTAAATGCAAAACATTATCTTTTGAAGAACTACACGATGCCATTGTGACGAAACAAATAAGCAAGCACAACATTGCGGCAATTTTTTTCAGTTTATCAGTCTCCTTTCTGTCCTATAAACGACGGCTGTTGCCAGCCGCCGCCTACATGGAGGGAATGAATTGTAAATTCGCTAGTCAATCTGCAAGCCCATTATAGGGTTCATTGACTATGGCACTTCCTTCGCTGCCGTTCACCACGGGAGAAGCTGTAACATTGGATATTGTCCAAGATCCAATAGGGTAAGGCAATGCACTCTCTGTGGGAGCAGTGGCCCCATCTAATGCGCTATCTAAAGGATGGGAAACTGGAGCGAGCAACAACGGTGCTGAGCGCAGCATCTAGCCCTTTGTCATGGCTGCGAGAACTGGCTCTTTGCCAACTTTCCAGTTGGCGCCCTGTCCAGCACTATAATCTACAGTCTAATCGAAATTGCAAAGGAATAGCTTGATTCCCTACTGCTATTTGATTGAATGGACTTATGAGTAACGTACTTGGTATGAGCTAGACGCATGAAGCTTGGGCAGAATCTTTTCTTTCTGTAAACACGCCGCAGAAATGCAGAATTTCCAAAGTATGGTGGAAATAAGGGCCACCATCACAATGCTTGTGTGATGGTGGCTGCTTTATGCCGGGAGATTTGACGGTTAATTTCTAAAGCCTGTATTTATTTTTGTCAAATACCTAGAAGTCCTGTATTTAACAAATAGTATTTCACGGACGGGTTCTTTTACACAGATCTGTACACATTTTTTTATGCGGCAGGAATTCTTCTGCTCCATTGGGCTATAATTCTGTATCAAACAACTAATTGTAAACTACGCAAGGCCACTTGTCGATCAGTCACTTTCTTCACTGCTGGTTCTTCCTTTGAGGTAATCACGTGTAATCTTAATGTTTTCTTTGCACTTAGTTTCTGCTTGCTTGGCATAATAAAGCCCCCTCTGAGAGAAAAGAGTCACATTACTGCCTCTTATAATAGAAGAGGGCATATCATTATTTCAGAGCTGGGACATCAATACATTGTTAGGTTTGATGCTTACAATCCCACAACTATGATAGTACTTCCAATTATTCTATGGACAATTTTGGTTTTGTATTTATTGTTGTAATATCTACATATAAAAGATTAAAAAATACTTGTAAATCATTGGGCAATTTGATATAATGGTTAAACTAATTCATAGGGGCCATAAAATTGCTGCTATGAATTGTGCTATCACCCCATCAACAGGTTAGAATAATGGAGTAAGGGGTTTTCTTATGAATTATTTATTGAAAGCTATCTATGGAAAAGTATACGACGAAGATTTCGCCTATGGTAATTTTGATGACAGAAAAAAACTACAAAAGGCAGTCTATCTCTTGGAAAATATGGGAGTAGATATAGGCGATTATAGTTTTGTCTGGGATTCGTATGGACCTTACTCTCTTGGACTAGATTGTGAAGCTAGCCAACTTGATGATAGATGCACACAAGAATTTACTTTTAGTAAGTTTGCAGAGGAATGTTTCGGTAGATTAAGAGATATTCTTGAACAAAATGGAAAGTATAGTTGTGTTGCTTGGATGGAGTGTATTGCTTCTTTGCATTATTTGAAAAATGTCTTTCGCTTTGGAAAAGATGATGTTGTTAAAGAGTTAATGAAAAGGAAACCACATTTATTAGATGAAGAAGCTAATTATAGAGCATTAGAAATTGTTAACACAATTAGGGTGGGCGTATAGTATATGGAGTTTACGAAAGAAAAGAGAGATAAGCTTCAAAATAAATATAAAATTGAGTTTGTGGACAGGATTCTTGATCCTGTCCATGGCTTTATTGATCTAACTCAAGTTGAGCAAAAGATAATTGAATTGCCCATTTTTAAGCGAATGCAAAGCCTAAAGCAACTAAGCCTAACAAATTGGGTTTTTCCAGGAGCCGAGCATACTAGATATATGCACTCGCTTGGAGTAATGCATATTGTTGATTTAATGGCATCTAATCTAAAGGATGAGAACTATCGTGCTGTCTTTACAGATGGGCAAAGACAGATACTGAGATTGGCAGGGCTTCTACATGATATAGGCCACTATCCCTTGTCTCATGTTACTGAATATGTCTATCTGCACAACTTGTTTGAAAATGACGATAAACTTTTAGATCATAACGAAAGAGTAAAAAAGGAGATAGATAAATTAAATAGCGATCAGAGCCAGCCTATAGATTATATGAAAAGTCGGTATTCTAAGCCAATGCATCATGAGACAATAGGCACACTTGTGATTGAAAATGACCCGGATATAAAGAGAATTATTGAAGAATGTTGTCCCTTTATTGATATACATGATATTCAGGATATAATTGTCGGATGTGTAGATAGGAATCCTGCAATTTCAGCAATGGTTCAATTAATACACTCTGAATTGGATGCCGATGGCATTGATTATGTCATGCGCGATGCAACATTTTCAGGAACAAGCTATGGCGGATTTGAATTAGGGTTATTATTACGAAATCTAGTAGTTAAACAATATAATGGAATAGATATAGTAGGCATTCGGCCCAAAGGTATTTCTGTTGTAGATCAATATTTAATAAGCAAATATTTTGCATATACGCAAGTAATTTTTAACCGACATGTAGCCATTTTTGATAAAATGGCAGAAATGTTGTCGGCGGAACTGATAAAATTGGACAAGTCTACATATCCGACCTCCAATACGCTTGTTCGCCATATAGAAAGGCATACTCAAAACGACGAATATCTAAGATTTACCGATCGAGCATTTTGGACTCAGATTGATACATTTGATGAAAGTGATCTCCAGGGATATGTAGCCGATTATATTGTTGCAGCACACAAAAGACTTTCTCACTATCAAGAATTTGAAACAGTGCCAGATGGGGAGGTAATTTATACATCAAATAATAAAAAAAAGGCGTATGAAGTATTATCTTCATCCGGTGTCTATTCTCGTCTCACAAGCGAAAACGAAGACAGACTAATGTTATTTCATTGTCGAGGCTTTACTACTGAAGTAACTGAAAATGAATATCGAGCAATGTTATCTATGGCATCAAAAGAAAAAGGTACAGAAGTTTCAGAAGACCGATTTATAAAAGAGAATGTTGCGCGACTTCAAGAAGGCATTCCAATCATAGATAAAGAAAATCCATTAAGACTATTGGTCGATGATCCAAGATCGGTAATGAATCATTTGCATGGTACATGCACATATATACTAAGAGAATACAATGTTTGTTAAAATTAGTAGATTTTAGTCTCCTAAGAAAATTTGCGGAAAAGTGATGGCGGCATTCTCTCTATCAAAATAGGTGCCAAGAGTGTTACAATTTTGTACGCTGGTTTGCTCCTGCTAAGATGAATGAGGCCAGTTGACACATTCTCATGGGACTATTTAAGAACATATTCATGTATTTTGTATTTTTATAACTGAGCATAGGCCATGGGAGGCGACGAGTGTAGACGAAAATTTTTGATTTTAACTACATTTAGAACGAGGCGTCATGGAGAAAACATTACGGTAGAAATGGATCGTACATCCAAATTCTGTGTAAACTCCATTTGGGGTGTAGATAGAGCAAAATTTACTTAGGGCGGTAGTCGGGAAATCCGGCTACCGCCTTGTCAATAAGTGGGGGCAGCTAAACGAGGAAGACCTAACAAAGTCAAGTAATAGTTTGACCGATTTGGTAGTGTCAACAGTTTTGCGCCGATTTCTTAGTTCATAGAAATGGAAAAACCAGACTGGTGGTGGAAGCGACGCACATCGCCAATCCTTGCCATGAGCTATGGGACAAGTGTAGGACCAACACCACACATCTCACATAGTTTTGCCGGTGACGCCTTCTATTTCGATGCAAAACTGGCAGTCCTCCGCTGTTGGGGTCAGAGGCAGGTTGTTCCGCTTCTGGACGGTGTACATATTGGCTGTAAACATTTCACGGTCGATGTAGGGGGGCGTGTCCTATTTCAAGGAGAAAGAAAATCTGTCGCTAATCCCCCACAATAGAAAGTGATTTTTGTTTTCTCCTGGACGGTAAACAAATTCACCACGGCGTTAACTTTCAGGGTTTGGAGATCCTAAGATTTTAATTTCATTTTACTTAAGTTCTCCTCAGTCTGAATCTGCGCCTGAGCCCTTACCAACTAGAGGGTTTGTATATTTCTCGGCTTCTACATAAATTTCTATCAATTCTTCTTCTCTAATAAAACCCCTACTAAATTTTACGAGCCCTTGCTCTAATTGCGTTGCACCCATATAAAAACCGTCCGCACGTACCTTAGATTTAATTTTTGAATTTATAGCTGGGAATAGTGCAGAGATAACGGCATAGACTGTTAACAAAATTGTGCTACTATTAGGTGCGTTGTTAATAATCACATCCGCTGAAAAGTAAATGGTGGCTACGGATGTATATAGCGGGACTAATAATAAAAAATATTGAATAATTGTCCATAAAGAGAAGGAAGAGTACCAAATTAGATATCTACTAACAATAATAGGAGAACAATTACCAAAGTTCTCTGCTACAATTATCTTTCTTTGCCGTTGCATTAACATATAATAGATGGATAGAGCTAACACAATTAAACCCAGAATCACGATAGTAGAAATAGTTACAACATGTTCCATAAATCTTTCCCCCACTTTCAATTCAGTTCCATGGCCCCGCAGAATATAGTAAGCACTTGCCATGGCGGTCTCATAGTTAAAACTGTCCCGATCAATAATAATTTCTTCAGGGTCGTATTCCGTCATCTCGGTATGGCCCGTTTTCGTCAACTCGTGTAAAACGGGCCAATGACTTACGAGGATTATCTGCGGGCCATGAAGCATACAAAGCCTTTAGGCCCTCATTTGCTTTTAAACAATCATCGTTATACAAAGTACACAGACACTGAAATTCTTCCTTTACCTAATCGACACCCTCTTTTGTTGCCTGAGGGACAATGACCATTTTGTAGATAGTCGCAGCACTTTTAAAATAAACCAGTATATATTCGAGGCCAACCGAAAAGTATTTTGTATTATTTTTATGGTTCTTGTTATAGACAAGTGGGGTCAATCCCAAATTCCGTGTAAACACCATTTAAGGTGCGAATAGAGCAAAATTTATTCAGGGCGGTAGCCGGGGAAATCCGGCTGCCGCCGTTTCGCCTTTTCAACA
>NZ_JBQKJT010000037.1:0-11832 GCF_052117125.1 Candidatus Avoscillospira sp. LCP25S3_F1
CCACAGGGCTTCCCCTCTTACGCGGGGGTCCATCGTTCTGGAAGTACCATTATTCTGTGCTGCTCCTAAGTGCGCCTACAACTTAGGCTGTCCGCTTGTTGATCGCTCACATCCGAATCGCCGGATGGTCCTGGCGACAAGCGAATACCCGCATCGGCACAGTAGAAGTACCTGTCATACTGATCGATATTCCATTACCGGTGGTGACGCTGCCAGCCGCCGTGACCTTCAGCAGCTGTCCCCAGCGGCTGTCCCAGCCCAAAACATAGGACTTTCCGCCCCAAAAATATCCCACTTTGCCGACAAGAGAACAGGCGGCGCGGACAACACCCTCACGTTCCAGTGTGATATCCTCCGGAAGAAGATCCAGTACGGCTTCTGCATCTGCTGTGATTTGTCCGAGATTACCGATAAGGTCCTGGATCATAGCACGATTGTCCAGCAGCTCCCGGAGCATTTCAAGCTGCTGCTCCGTGAAGTCATATTCTGCTGCCATTTCCTCGGCACTTTTGGCTGTGATGGTAATATCCAGGATGGTTTCCGTCCAGCCTTCCTCCTCCTCCGTACCGGGATGTTCTATTTCCCGCACCTCCTGAGAGATCGCGGTCATATCCCAAAACACTGCCTCCAGCCGGTCGATACGGTCGGCATTCAGGATAACAACGTCAGTGGCGTCGGCGTCATTGCTGCCAGCAGTTTTGACTGCAAAGACAGCGATGACTTCCACCCAATCAGCGGCACTGCCAGTAATGGTTACGTCATCATATGTCTCATCATTTTGTAGGTCTGCCAATGTCTGATTAAATGAAAAACTGATCTGCCCTATGGCCACGGACAAGGGGACGCTATCCGCTGAGGAACCTTCGCCGGAGAAGAAAATACCAAAAGGAGAGGCAGCGATGGCTGCGATCAGCAGGAGACATACTAGCACAATGAGCACTACAACGCTGCTGCAGGCAGCAATCAGGCCCCGGACCGCCGCCACAACGGCGCGTCCGACAGCGACAACCGCCCGAACGGTCAGTTTCCCAACTGCTTTTGTCACCCGCGCTGTTTGCTGGGCGCCTTTTCTGGCCATTTCGCGCTGGGCTTTTTTCTGCGCTGCAGCTTTGGCCCTTTGGGCCGGGGAAACACGTTTTTGGAATATTCGTTTTGCAGGCGTTTTTTTCTGGAGGGATGTTCCCTGTTTGGGACGAAGTCCGGAGGATTGAATGTAACGTGTTCTGCCTGCACTGCTGGCCCCATACTCAAAATGTTTTTGCTTTTTTAATCCGCGCAAGATTGAGTCTATCTCTGGCGTACTCTTAGCGCCGCTTTTACCCAATGTGGTAAATGTATCAGTTCTGCTCCCACCAAGGGCTTGCTCCGAACCACTTCGTATCGCATCGACGCGTTCACGGAAGTTCTGCTGCCCAATTGTTTCCGCTCGATGTGTCTGATCCCGTGTGGTAAATCGCTGTTGCTCAACCTTGCGCTCCCTTGCTTTTTTGGCGTCTCCAATCGCTTTCTGCCTGCCCTGAGCTGCTGCCTGTTTGCTCTGCGCTGGATTTTTTTCTCGGCCCTGTAAACTCTCATTGACCGTCCTGGAATCTGGCGTTGGAAACCTGGAGGGTGATTCATTGGATGGAATATGCTGTTGCCAATGGTCTGGTGCAGAGCTGTGAAAATCGGCGTGATCGGTAAAGGGGGTGTCGGGCTGTCGGATATGCTGCTGGACGTGCTCTTGTACAGCAGCAGAAAAATTACCGGCAGCATCACTAAGGGCGGGAGCAGCAGGCGCAGTTTCAGCGGAAGTTTGTCCAGGTAAAAGCTCTGGCGGCTCCTGGGGGGTGGCCTGCTGCGATTGGGGCTGACCGCTGCCCTGGCTGTTGCCGGTATTTTGCGCGTGTTTTTCCCTGCGCCGCTGCTGACGTTCCGCTTTTATTTTTTTTCGGATTGTACGGCCAATCGCATCCGCAGCTCTTAGCGTCCGTTTGCTCCCATTCTCTATCTTATCGGTGGCGTAACGCGCAGGGTCTTTCTGCTCCGGCGCGTTGCGCTCTTTCTGCTGCTGATATTTCTCACGGATGATGGATGCGGCCTGCTTCAAGACAAATCCAGAGGATCTCACTTTTGGCTTTTTCGCAGATTCTTTTGTTTTTGGATCAGGCATAACAGTTTATCCTTTCTTCAGAACGGCAGTTCGCTGTCATCGTCCTCTAGGATGGCGAAGTCACCTGGGGCCGCTGCTGACGTCGGCTGTGCGGCAAAAGCGCCGTAGTCAGGTTGATAGCCAGGGTCAGGCGCACCGCCGTATTGAGGTGCGCCATAGTCCTGCTGGCCACTGTTATTTTGGCCACCGCCCTGGTCACTGTCCCTTTTGGAATCGCCAAAATAGATGTTGTCAGCAACAACTTCCGCGCTACGACGCTTGCTGCCCTCCGTGTCAGTCCAGTTTCGGATTTGCAGCCGTCCGGATACCACCGCCATACGGCCCTTGGAAAAGTACCTGGACACAAACTCCGCTGTGCTTCTCCAGGTAACAATGTTGATGAAGTCCACTTCACGTTCACCGTTCTCGGGCCTATAATCCCGGTCTACGGCCAGCGTAAAGGACGCCACCGCCACGCCGGAGCCGGTGCGGCGCAATTCGGGGTCACGGGTCAGACGGCCCATGAGAACAATGTGATTCAACATGATGGATTCCTCCTTTTCGTCTATTCCTCGCCCGGTTTGGTGCTGATCAGGCGATACAGTTCGGTATCTTTGGGGAAATCGTTGACAAAGGGGACAATGGAGCTGCCCACCTTGATAAGACCATGGCCAACCGGCGCGTTGTTGACGTAGGCGATCTGCGCGTCGGAGATTTTCAAAATTTCAGACAGCTTTTCCTGGTCCTTGGCCGCCTGGTTGAACATCAGCATAAATTCGCTGTTGCCGAACATATATTTGCCGCGTTCCGATTCCAGGCACTCCTCGACGTTCTGCGTGATGCCGGTGAGCATAGCGCCGTATTTTCGGAACCGTTTCCAGCACTTATACAGAAATTCAGAGCTGAATTGGTTGATTCTGGCCTGTCCGCCGTCTCCGCTGGCAGCAAAAAAGAGATAAATTTCGTCGATGTAGACGTGCGTGTACTTTCCTTTGGACCGGTTTCGGATGACACGGTTATAAATGGCGTCCAGCATCACGAGCAGGCCCACGGATTTGAGATTTTCGCCCAGGTCGTGAATGTCAAAGCAGAGAATCCGGTTGTCGGAATTGATGTTGGTGTGGTGCGCGAACACGTCCAGGCTGCCGGTGGTAAATAGCTCCAGGATCAGGGCCAGTTCCTCCGCGCCGGGTTCCACCTGCTTCTTCAGGTCGATATACAGGTCTTTCAGCGTGGGCGGATCGCCCCGGAAAGTCTTGAGGTATTCTCGGTACACATTACCGGCGCAGCGGTCGATGATGGACTTTTGCGTCGGTTTAATTTTGCCCTCCGTGAGCTGCTCAAACAGCGACATCAGGAAGCTGCTTTTGAGCTTCAGCGGGTCCTTGTCCTCGCCGTATTCTGCGGAAATGTCCATGGGATTGATATAGCTGCTGCCGCCGGTATTGGATATAATGATTGTTTCGCCGCCCATGGCGCTGACCAGATTCCCGTATTCGCGCTCCGGATCGACAATGATAATGTCATCATCGGTATCCAGCGCAACAGAAATGAATTCCTGTTTTGCTGCCATGGATTTGCCGGACCCGGATACACCAAAGATAAAGCCGTTGCTGTTCATGAGCTTTTTCCGGTCACAGATGATCAGATTGCCAGAAACCGCATTTTTCCCATAATAAATGCCGCCCTTATCCTGGATTTCCTGGGCCTTAAAGGGCATCAATACAGCGGTACTTTCGGTGGTCAGGCTGCGCAGGGAATCGATCCGCTGCAAGCCGTAGGGCAGGACCGTAGCCCTGGGCTTCGGTCAGTTCCACATTGGTGGCAAACTGCCCATTCTCCAAAAGCTGCCCAATTCGCTCAGCGGCGGTCTCCCAGGAAATAACCTGGGCGGACTTATTGTAACGGGCAGTCCTGCCATGAGAAAGATGGATGCCGTCCTCAGCATACCATGCAGTAACGCCGCCGATTCCGTTGCCGCCATGGTACAGATTTTTAAGGATATCTGCGATCTCGGCAGTGGACTTCTGTTCCTCAAAGGCTGCAACAATACGCTCCCGATGCCGGTGCGTATTGCTGCCCAGACGCAGAATATGATCGATACTGTTCTGGTCAATAAAAAAAGCGGAGGATGTAGGTTCTACATACTCCGCTTGGGGGGAAATATCCAGTTGTTCAAAGAAACCGAGCTGTGCATCGCCCGGTTCCGGGTCGGTCATGCGTAGACCAGCTGGGGCAGGACGATTTCCTCCGCCGATGCCTTGAAGTTGTTCATCAGGCCCACCCAGCGCATCTGATCGTTGGCCTTCATCTCCTCGTTCACGCCCTCGGCTTCCGCCATCTGCTGGACGATCTGATCCACCATCTCGTGGGCCTGCCGGTCGATTTCCCGCAGGTACGGGTACAGCTCGCCGCCCAGCAGCATCCGGCCAAACTTGGCTGAATTGTGTTCCCGCATCCAGGTCATGTGCAGCATCCCGTACTTGCCCAGGGGCGGGGCGTTCTCTTCCTCCGGAGAAAATCCCAAATCCGGATAGTAATAGTCCCCGATCTTCGTGTATGTCAGTTCTGCCATGATGCTCTAACTCCTTTCGCTCTGTAGAGGGGGTGTTCTTTTCATGCTCATCATACACCATGTCCGGCGCTTTGGCAAATTTTGAGCCGCGCTCCAGACTGGTAATGGTGCGGCCAATGTCCGTCAGCATCATTTTGGAAAGCGTGCTGGTGGCATCGCCCAAAATGGTCATAACTTCATAGGTGGAAAAATCGTGAATGGCTGCAAAATCATCCGGGCTGTAAAGCCGGTCGGCATCGTACCCGCAGCGGGTCAGCACCGCATATGCAACGCTGTTGCTCACCAGCTCCCGGAAGCGGATATGCAGATTCAATTCGTCCAGTTCTTCCAGAAAACTGTCCTGCTTTGCCTGTTGCAGCTGCTCCAGATAGCCACCAAAATTGTCATCTGTCACACTGGCGCAGATCTCCTGCACCTGTTCCACAAAGGGAGCTGCGCTGTAAGATGGTGGGCCATAACTGTTGCTGAGATGTTCCAGCACAGCCGCTTCATGAGCTGGGGACATGAGCCAGAAGCCGGGAATTGCGATCGGCTCTGCTCCGGAAGCGGGGTGGGTATCCGAGATATCAAAAACATATCTGACTTTGGGTGTGGGACTGTTATTGTCAATCAGAGCAATACCGTTGGCCCCGCGGTTGATCCACCGGCCCATGCGCCGGTTCCAGATGTCCATGGATGCGCAGGCTGTGGCGTCTGGCCGTTGGGCATGGATCAGCAGTTGATCCCAAAAGGGATATTTATAAATCCTGGAAGCAGTTTTCAAATACTGCTGCCAGTGACCACGCACAGAGGACAATTCCACAGTTTTCTGTCTGCCAAACTCTGCAACCAGCTGTAACTTACTTGCCATTTTTACCTCCTATCGGTGCGATTTATCTGGTGCGCCCAGCTGCGGGCGCTTGTGACAGTTTCTTTCAGCTCCTCCTGTAGCCGCTGCTCCCGTGCATTCCGCGGTGTGTACCGAGCCAGAATATCTTCCAGTAAGCAGAGATGCTCATAGGGGATACATCTCGAAAGCCGCTCATAGCTTGCTTTAGGAATCATCATTTATCCTCCAATTCTTTTCTCGGCTGGTGCTGTTCCTGCTCACGGATTTTGTCCCTGGCCCAGTCTGGGAGTTTGGTCACGTCTGCCAATCCCAAAATATCGTCGGCACAACGAAAATATGGTATGTCCGAATACAGTTCGCGGACGAAGACCTCGCCAAATCGACTGTTTGGGCTGCAACCATTTCCCTCGAGAGCAATACACAACTGACAATCAGCCGTGCGGTATTCCGGCTCCAACTTTCTGGCATCGAGGATCACCAGCTGGCCCTTAAGCGATTCCTCCTCACCGCGTGGCCGACAGTGCCGGTAATCCAGCATTTGAAGCGGGCAGGGGCGGCTGGCGCGAAATGTCTCCGCATCCTTCAGGTGCTTTTGCAGACGGTCCAAAAACACTTTCATGACTTCCAGATAGCTGTCACTTTTCACTGCCTGGGAATAAAACTTGCCAGTGGAACGATCATACTCAGCATAGCACGTCATGTAGGGCTTCTCACATTCGCTGTGGTCATAACATACCACCAGATTGCGGCGTCCGAGGTGGATACGGTGCAAAATATCATACTGGTACATTAATTCCAGCATATGCGACACTTCTTATCACCTCCATGATTAAGTGGGGAACATCACTAAATCATCATTTACCTTGTTCATTTTTCTACCTCTGTATCATCCATTGCAGGATTATCCTGCAATGGATTTTTGTGTAGAATATACTGCATACCGGCAATATGGCCCTCGGCGTTATAAGTACGCCGTCGTTCCACATATCCGGCATCCTCCAACTCTCGCAGAGCATTACCGACAGCACCGGTACCATCACGGTTTTTGGCTGCCAGCTTTTGGATGGTGCAATTCCAGGCATCAGTTGTTGCACACTTGTCTCTGATATCCAGCATCAGGGAGAACAGCCCTTTTGCTTTAAGCGAAAGAGTGGTATCATCCAGATACCGGCCCGATAAAGAAGATTTTTGATTCATGGTTATCTCTCCTGTTCATGATTCCTCCTCCGCTGCCATTGTTCCAGCAGCTTAATAATGATGTCTTCCATTTGACGGGGTGTGTAATCTTTGGGGAAATACTTTTGTAGCCGATCACTCTTTAACGTAACTTTCTGCTCCAGCGGTTTTTCTTCGCGTAAAATCACCTCCATAACATTGCTGTCCAGCCGCCCCTCCTGGCTCAGCTCTTTAAGGCGTCTGGCCTGTCCCAAACTGGGGAACATTTCATTGCGCTCCATGATGACCAGCAGCGCTGTCTGTTCTTTGTCGGACAGGTGGGAAATGTAATCTGCTGCAGGCGTGACCTTCAAAATGCCGCGGTCCACCTGCTCCAGCAGGGGAGGGATCAGCTTGGTGAGGTTTACAAAGCGCTGTATTTGAGTTGCGCTTTCCCCAACCTGCCCAGCCAAAATATCTTTGGATTTTCCACGGAATAAATGGGGTCCAACTTGGTCCCCATTTTCTTTTGCGGGTCGTCCGGCCTGCCGTTTCAGGGCCTCCAGCTTCAGGCTGTATGCCCTGGCCTTCTCACTGGGCAGCAAATCCTCCCTGGTGATGTTGTAGTCCACCACCAGGATATCCGCTTCATCGTCCGTATACTCCCGGACGATGACCGGCAGACTTTCCAAGCCCACGGTTCTGGCACAGTAGGCACGGCGATGGCCGGAGAGGATTTCATAGCCGCCCTCGGCGCGGGGCCGGACAATCAGCGGCTCCGCAATGCCCAGCTGTTCAACGCTGTCCATCAGCCGCACCAGATCGGGCGTGGGACGGTCAATGGAGTACGGCTGTCTGGCATAGGGGTGGATTTCATTAACGGGGATAGTCAGAATTTTCTCCCGGCTGTCCTGCTGCCGCTCCGTATCGCTCATGAACAGATCATCGAGCGAGGTCAGGCCCATGCTTTTCACGCTGCTTGCCAAGATGCAACACCTCCTGTGTAAAATTTTCATAGGCTCTGGCCGCATGACCGCCCTTGTCGTGGTCGAAAATGCTCGTATTTTCCAGGCTGATCTCCGCAGCGCGGATAGACCGGGGGATTTCGCTGCGGAACACCCGGCCTCCATAGGCCGCCCTGATCTGGTCGATAACGCCGCGCGAAAGGGTGGTCCGCTTGTCCACCATGGTCATGAGGATGCCGCCGATCTCCAGATTGGGATTCAACTGCCGCTTCACCCGCATGACCGTTTTGAGAAGCTGCTCCAGGCCCTTGGCAGGAAGATAGTGGGCCTGTACGGGAATGATAACACTGTTGGCAGCGGTCAACGCATTGATGGTCAGCATACCCAGGGACGGCATGCAATCCACAATGGCGTAGTCATAATCATGCTGGATGGTGCTGAGATATTGCCGCAGGACCGTTTCCCGGCTCATCGTGTTGACCAGCGTCACCTCCATGGCGGACAGCTCGATATTGGCAGGCATAAGGTCCACGCCGTCCGGGTGATGCAGGATGCCCTCCTGGGGCGCAAGGGGCTGGTCCATGATGATCTTCCCCATGACCGTCGATAGGGTGGGATGCAGTCCGTCCGGCTGCGGCCATCCCAGGAGCTGCGTGAGATTGCCCTGGGCGTCCGCATCGATCAGGAGGACTTTCTTCCCCTGACGCGTAAGGCCAACGGCCAGACTGGCAGCCGTGGTGGTTTTCCCAACACCGCCTTTCTGATTGGCTAGAGCGATTGTGTGCATTTTGCAACCTCCATTCGTTGTACTGACTTATACAGAGCTTAGTACTTCTTTTCGGCAGGTAAAAAACTTTCAGTCTTATTAGCATCGGTTTTTCGGAAGTCAAGACTTCGGTTTTTCCGAGGTCAAGACTTCGGTTTCTCGGAAGTCAAGACTTCGGTTTCTCGGAAGTCAAGACTTCGGTTTTTCGGAAGTCAAGACTTCGGTTTTTCGGAAGTCAAGACTTCGGTTTTTCCGAGGTCAAGACTTCGGTTTTTCGGAAGTCAGGACTTCGGTTTCTCCGAGGTCAAGACTTCGGTTTTTCGGAAGTCAGGACTTCGGTTTTTCCGAGGTCAAGACTTCGGTTTTTCGGAAGTCAAGACTTCGGTTTCTCGGAAGTCAGGACTTCGGTTTTTCGAAAGTCAAGACTTCGGTTTTTCGGAAGTCAGGACTTCGGTTTTTCGGAAGTCAAGACTTCGGTTTTTCCAAAGTTATGGTTTTGGTTTTCTGAAAACTTGCTCACCAGTAAAATTTTTGACATAAATCAAGGATGCCTTTCCCAGACCCTGGCGTTTTCGTTCAATTAACCCAATTTCCTGTAGCTCTCTAAATAATTTTATAATTTTTTCTGATTTACAGCCGAGTATTTCTGAAACGCTTTCTAATGAAAACATAATATATACTCGATCCTGCGCGTCGTACCATCCGTTCTTTTTTGACAGACTCATTCGGTCAAGCAGGATTCCATATAATAATTTTGCATCAGTGGATAGGCTGGCAAATCTGTTGTCGGTGAAAAGAATTTTTGGAACACGATAGAACGAGTATTGTTCGCTCTGGACGCCATAGTAATACGGAAAAGAAGTTGTAGACATTTAGCTCACCTCTACTTTGACGTTTTCCCGCGCCGTTTGAGATTTTCCTGTACTCTCCGCTGTGCGATATCGGGGTCATATTCCATTCGCTGGTTGTGGTCAAGCGCTCCTGTTTCGCCTCGCTTTAACTCACGGTATACTGTTGCAAGTGTCAGCCCAAGCGCGGCAGCGATGTCGGCCACACGCTCGTCGTTGAGATATCGTGTAGATATTTGCTGTCGATCGTGATAAGTAATATATTTGTACCGCATTGTTACACCTTACTTTCTGATAGTCATTTCATGCGCTATCCTTTGATACTGCGCCCCAAATGGCTCATACTGCTACCGCTTTTTTAAGTTCCTCCATTGTGCGAATTTCCGAATCGCACCACTCTGGCAGGTTGGAGCGCACTAAAGCTGTGGCAAACGGTGGTGGGACAGCGTTACCGCATCTGGCAACTTGTTTTGTTTTCGGGTACACTGTGCCGGTATAGTCCCGCTCAATCCTGTAATCATCGGGAAAACCGTTGGCTCGGTACAGCTCCCGTGGCGTCAGCATCCGCAATCCAATGTCTTCCATAAAGTAGGATGTGCCGTCGATCTCAAACAAAATCACGTCATCTGGTCCCAGTCCATACCCGCAGTATTCGTTCAGCAGGTCCCGGATTTCCGGCCAATGCCCCAGGCCCACGCCCGGCTCTGCCTTGGAAATCCGCATTGTCACTACGCCATGATGAGCGCCGCTTGCGGTCACAGTAGACAGCGGCCTCGTCACCGGTTCTCCAAACTCTGTTCCATAGAACTTTGCCATGTGTGCCAGAGTGACGCCCTCCCGATCCTTGGCAGTGATGGTATGCAGCGGACTTCTGACGTTCTGCCCAGTCTGGTCATTCCCGTAATATTTGACCAGACTGGCCGCTGTAAATCCGTAGCGGTTTGCAGAGTCAATGGTCATAATCGGTCCAGTGATTTCCTGCCCTCGTACATGCTCGGGTTGCTCCGTATGGTACTGGATCAGAGCCGGTGCTATTACGCACTCCTCTGCCTTGGAAACCTGGGTGTGTGTTGGCTCTGTGATTTTTCTTCCCCGCTCACCGCCCCCGGTTTGTCCAATAGCTGTCAGCGTCGGCGCGATCATCATTTGATTACCCGCAGTTGTCACCGTATGTATCGGGTCGCCTGCTCCTGCCCCCACGCTGTTAGTGGTGTTTGTTACGGTTAGCGGCACCATAACGGGAGACGCCACACCATACCCATGCTTTGCTGTCACCGTCTTGAGCGGCGCGTCTGCTTCCTGTCCACGAAAGTCTCCGGTGTGGTTTACCACCACCAGGAACGGTGATGGGTTCTTGATGGCGAACTTGTCCACACCCCGGATGACCCGCCGCATGGTGTTGGGCCGCAGCGGTCGCTGGGCGGAAAGTCCATATCTCTCCCGGATCTGTTCTCGTGTGTCAAAGATGGAGGGGCAGGGCAGGGACCAGTTGATGATCTTTGCTGCACTTCGCCATGGCTTTTTTACCCCCTTCTGCACCTCTATGCTGTCCGCCGGTGCGTGGGTCGGTTCCGGCCATACAATAGGCGCACCGTCGCACCTGGCCACCAGGAAAAACCGCTTTCGCGTGGTGGGCGCTCCGTAGTCCGCCGCCACCAGCTCCCGCCAGTCCACGGCGTAGCCCAGGTCCTTCAGCTGGGAAACCCACCGGCGGAATGTCTGTCCGGATTTTGATTTTACCGGGTGTCCACGACGTACCGGCCCCCAGGTCTGGAACTCCTCCACGTTCTCCAGGATGATGACCCGGGGCCGCACGGTACCGGCCCACCGCAGGACGATCCAGGCCAAGCCCCGGATGTTCTTGTCCACCGGCTTTCCGCCCTTAGCCTTGGAAAAGTGCTTGCAGTCCGGGGAAAACCACGCCAGACCCACCAGGCGGTCCCTGCATACCTCTTCCGGGTCTACATCCCAGACGCTTGCCTGATAATGCTCCGTAAAAGGGTGATTTGTTTTGTGCATGAGGATTGCGTTCGGATCATGGTTGATGGCGATGGTCACAGGCCGCCCCGTTGCCAATTCAATTCCCGTTGATGCTCCACCGCCTCCAGCGAAATTATCAACAATGATCTCGTCCAGAATAGATATTTGAGCGCTCATACTCCCACCACTTTTCTGTCATTCCCGCAGATGCGTTTTTTTGTCGGCTCCAGTTTTTCCGTCACCATAACAGTCATACCGGGAGTATTGCCAATGCGTCCCCAGCGCTCTACAGTGCTTTCGCTGCAACCCATTTCCTCGGCCACCTTATGCAATGACCCTTGAGAAATTAGGCCAGCGTGATCATCGTACACGCTGTAAATTTTTCTCACGGTTTCTACATGACGGATAACATATTTGCGTTGGCTCCTTATAGCAGCCCGAAATCCAGACGGCGTTATGCCCAACTCTCGGGCACATTCAGCGACGCTGCCTCTCGCAAGCAGACCTCCAGTCTGCCGGTTATAAACCTCATAAATTTTTCTGCCGTCAATCGCCATAAATCATCACTTTCCTCCAGACTCCC
>NZ_JBQKJT010000038.1:0-8886 GCF_052117125.1 Candidatus Avoscillospira sp. LCP25S3_F1
CGAGGTGGCGGCGTACCTTTTTTGTCCTTTTGCTGTTCCATTTTTTTCGCCCCTTTCTATTCCAGTTTACGACTGATTTTTCTGTCCGTCAATTCGGGTATGGGGGCACGGCTGCTGCACAGGGATGAGGAGCAGAAAAAAGAACAAGAAAAAGACCATGGCCAGCGGTAAGCCGGTCATGGTCAAAAGCGTCCATCGGACGCGCAGCCGCAGAATGAAATTCTGCGTTCAAAGGGGCTTGGGGGCGCTGCCCTCAACAAGCAGAGCGGAGGGGAAAATCATGGCAGGATTTTTCCCTCTGCGGGCCGAGTGTATTAACACCGGCATTGCTTGCGCGTTTCTCCAGCCTCTAAATCTCTCCTAAATGCTTTCCGCTTTCAAGCGGTAAAAGAATAAGTATAAACCTACCAAGGCGGATCAATCTTCAAACAGTTTGGAAACTGGAATTTCCAGCACTTCCGCGATCTTAAACATGGTTTCCATGGATACACCGAAAGCCTGGGTGGGGCTTTCAATCTTTGCAACAAATGACCATGATTTACCGATTGCATCAGCAAAGGCTTCCTGTGTTAAACCATGTAGCTTTCGGTAGTATTGCACTTTTAAACCGAACTTGATGAATTGTTCCCGATATGCTGTCTCCATAATGCACCCCTTTTTATTAAAAGGGTATCATCAAATCAGGAAAATATTTATAGAGGGTAATTGTTATTTATAGCAATACAATGATATAATTAGGCAATAGAAGGAGCACATTAAGGAGACGGCAGCAGGAGAAAAAGCGGCAAAATACCAAGACAAATAAAAACCGATGGATCAGAAATTTTCCATCCATCGGTTTGCTCAATTTTGTTCATCTGGAAGATACTCTACAATGTCTGCCAAAGAACAATTCAACAACTTACACAGTGCCTCCAATGTATTGGTAGACACTGATTCTCCCGCCTTCATGCGGCGAATAGAAGCGCTGCTGATACCGCCCTTGACCTGCAAGGTATATGTTGTTGCCCCACGGCGCTCCATAGTCTCCCATAGTGGTGCATAAGAAATCACTCAACAGCCCTCCGTCCGCTTGCTATATCTTTATTATTGCCTATAATGGAGATACATTGTTATAGGCAATATTGCCTATGCCGAAAGGAACGCACTATGACAGAAATAACCTGCTTTTTTATTGGTCACAGGGAGGCAGACGATGAGCTGCTCCCTGCTTTGACAGCGGCAGTGGAACGCCATATCACCGAATACAGTGTCACCAGTTTTATGGTGGGCCGCTATGGCAATTTTGATAAGCTGGCGGCCAGAGTTGTCATAGACGCAAAAAAGCGCCACCCGGAGGTGACGCTGACTCTGCTGTTGCCTTATCATCCTTTTGATCGTCCAATACCTGTGCCGGTGGGCTTTGATGGAACCTTTTATCCGCCGGGTATGGAGACTGTACCCAAACGGGCCGCCATCATCAAAGCCAACTATTACATGGCAGACCACAGTTCCCATTTAATAGCCTACGCATGGCACCCGGCGAGCAACGCGCGCGATCTGGTAGAATATGCCCAGACAAGGGAGAAGAAAGGGAAAATCCATGTTGAAAACCTTGCAGGAAAAGTTGGTAAATCTTCTTTCTAAGAAGTGGCTACATCATTTGGTGATATTGTATGTAGGTGGCCTTTTTCTGCTTTGTGCCGGACTGCATATAGGAAATGAAATGTGTCTCGAAACAGAAGCGGCTTTTTGGAAAAGCCTTGTCACAACCCCTGAGCCGGAAACCTGTGCCATTTGCAGTAATTCCCGTGGTCCCACATTTCATGCCCCATGTCTACTTGATCTTTCAACAGGGAATTTGGCTGAACTGGCAATCTATGAACCATCCTGCCGCTATTCCGGTGAATTATCGGAAAACCAAAGTCTCGATCACAGTGTTATCACTTTCACAGCAAATGGCGACCCGATGTTTATTGACCGGCTGAAGGACATACAGCGGTGTGTTACCTACCTTCCCGGAGAGAAGGGGGAACCGATGGACCCCGAGCATTATTGCCGAAATTGCCGGGCGATCCTGGCAAGGGCCGCCACCACTGGCTATGTTCTTTTAGACCTATACCATTTGGATGAAATTGAGGCATATCCCATAGAAGAAGGGGCCGAATACAACATACGGATTTATAGTGTTTCGGTAACCTGTGACATAGAAAACAACTACTTGACTGTCACCAACATTGGACACCTTTTGACGTGCTGAACAGCCAAATTATAGGTACTGAATTTTCTGCACCGCTTCCTTAAATTTCAAGAAAATATGTCGATATAATTGTTAGAGAACCACTATGCGGGAGAAGTTGTTTTACTATGTCATGGCAAGTGCCAAATATAAACGGTCAGCTTTCTTCAGAACTGGTCAACAGCGGGTGGACTGTATATAAACAAGGAAGCACTCAATCCAGTCAAGGAAATACACAGGCAGCTGTCGGTGAGCAAGCGCGTCTTTCCCCACCCTCTTTCGATACCGTAGATTTTAGTGACAGCAATATCCGTGATATTACTGATGATGTAGTGCCGCCCGGCACTTTCCCCGATGAACCACAAGTGGATGAAGATGGGAAAACGATTGTCAGAAACCTGTGGGGCGGAATTAAAGTGGAATCTCGGATCGGAGCAGACGGCCAGTTCATCACATTTCCCGATGAGGCTAACCGGAGTGCTGCTGAAGGGGCCGCTACCCATGGTTTCTTTTATCACACCACCGATTTCCTAAAGGAGGCCGCCCAAAAGTACAGTACATTGGGCGAAAATGAAACCTTCCGTTTTCGGGATATTCAAGATGAAGGTTTTATCCGTGATACCCTGGATTTTCTGACCAATGGCAACTATACGGAAAAAGATGTCACCGCCATGAAAGAGCAAATGGAAGATGTTGTTCTGGAGCTGGCACAGCAGATCAAGGATGGCAAAGAGATTGATTTAAGCAGTGTCCAGACAAAGTTGACTATTGGTGGCTCTGAAATCGGAGTTGGACAGCTTTTTGAGCTGCAATCATTGGGCAAAGATTTGGAAGGCGTTTTGAATCAAACTTCCGTAGGCCAGATGGATTCCTTTGCATACGCTCAAAAAGGTCTTGCAAAATCTATCGCTGAATACTATGGCAAAGACTATGGAGCGGTAGGTGAAATGTTTGCAGACGGCATCGGGCGGCTTTATGAAAAAAGCATCCAAAATGTTCAAAAGCTAAACAATAGCATGAATAGTGGCTATGGCGGAATCGGTTGGTCGCAGAAGGAAAATGATTCCGTTCATACCGGCCTTGAAATTTCCGACCTGTTTGCCAATCTGGATTGCAGCAGCAAGGACGCTTTTATGGCGGACTTCAACGCAAAGCTCTCCGATATGCGCACTCTTGTGCAGCAGTTTGGGAAAAAATACAACCTTTCCGACTCCTATTTGGGTATCGCTGGAGATACGGCAGCTCTGATCAAATATATTCAGTCGGCAATTAGATGATTTGAGAGAAGTGTCTTTTTGTTCATCATCTTTTGCCAGCCGTTTTATGTGTAAAAGGAGATGAAACAGCATGACCATCACAGATATGGCCCGTATGCTGATGAATGCGGATCGGTATCAGCGGGGGTCCACACAGCCAAAGTATCCGAACGGCGCTGCGGTAGCGCATCCTGATACGCCGGATGACGGGATGGATATTACCGGGATGACTGCGGCGGATTTTCATATCATCCCTGTGTCCAACGAGATTGAGCAGAAGGTGCGGGACAGAGTATTTGAGAATATGAAGTACCGATATGGCATGACCGGGACAGGCAATGAATACGGAGAAATGGTACATAGCTATTTGATGTCTATCCCCGCTAAAGACCGGAGGGACGCAGCCTACACCATAGATCAAATTCATTTTGACGAAGTGGAAAAAATCAATGCCTTTGTCAAATCCCGTGTCCCCGGCTGGCAGCCTGGACAATCCTTTGATACCAGTATTTTAGAGGAATATCGGCAGGAGACGGCCCGTCTGGCATCGGAAACGCCCAATCGAGACACACAAGCAGCCTGCGGCCTGATTGCGGAAAAGCGGTTCGATACTTTCACAAGAGGCTCAGACACACCCACGGAAATTTCCCGAATATTGGTAAGGAGGTAAGTCCCTATGTTTGTATCAAATCTGCCCGGTTCTCTCCAGGGAGCTTGGGGCAACGCTCCATTTTTACAGGTCAACAGCCCTAAAATCGGGATCTTGGGGCAAAATGCCCCTACGCAGGATGTTCTGGGGCGAATGTCGGAGAATCTGTTGGATGCCCGACAACAAACCTCCCTTCGGGATCGTGTGGAGTTAAAATTTTCTGGAGTTTTGGACACGGAGTATTCCGCCCTGTCGGAGGTTCCAACCGAGACTCTAAAGTGTTTTGCCGGATTACTGGATGCGTACGCACGCTTTAACAGCATGACCGAGCATGCGCTGACAGAATACCGGGATCAGCTGACCGCCTTTGACCAGACCATTCAGGAGTATCAGGATATGCTGGACGGCAAGACTGCACTGCCGGAGGACATGAGCACAGAACAGGTACAGGCCATGCTGGATCTGGTGAAGGAGACCAGGACTCAGTTTTTGCAGGATGGCGGCAAAGAAGTAAACCGCCGGTTGGCCTTCTCAAACAGCTATGCAGATGACAGACTGTTCAACCATGTGGCATCCGCCGTGTTGGGCGAATCTTTCGAGAATGCGGGTAAGGGTGCCGATTTCTGGCGTATTGACCCAAATGCGGAGGACATCTATGGGGAAATTGACCGGGCGTTGGGCGCGGTGGACAGCCTGACCCAGACCTGCAGCCGGGGCCTTGGCGCTATTGCCACGGAGCTGAAGCGCCGGGGCTATGATGATTCTGACTTCATGCATTATTACAGCCAGTGGTATCAGTCCGAAAAGCCCCAGCTCTTGTGCAGTGAGATGAATGCTCTGGTGGAACGCACCCTGGCAGATCTACGCGAAAAAAGTCTGGCAATTTCCGAAGGTATAGATGACTAAAGCTGACAGCCTGGATAGACTTTCAGGAGGAGGCGTAACAAAATGACGATCACAGATATGGCCCGCATGATGATGAACGCAGATCAGTATCAGAGTAAAGTCACACAGCCGAAATATCCAAACGGCGCTGCGGTATCAGATCCGAATGCGCCTGATGACGGACTGGATATTACAGGCATGACCGCAGCGGACTTTCACATCATCCCCGTATCCAAAGAAGCTGAGCAGGCGGTACGGGATATAGCTTTGGAGCACATGAAAAAGTATTATGGGATGTCTGGGCCTGACGGCAATGATTTGGGAAATTTCATCAAGTCCTATTATAAGCAAGTCCCCGTCTCAGACCGCGCCAATGCTGGCTGGACATTGAATCAAATGCACAGGGATGAGGCCTATCGTCTCTATGATTTTGTCCGTTCTCGTGTTCCTGGCTGGGAGATTGGTCAATGGTTTGATACCAGTATTTTGGAGGAATATAAGCAGGGGACTATGGATATAAAGGCATAAACATTTATTACACGGTTAAAGTTCATATCAACAAATGAGCAAGAAATTTTGGACTTCAAGGAACAGTTGCAGGAGTGGGATCGAACCATCCAAGGCTATCAGGATATTCTGGATGGAAAGGCTGCTTTGCCAGAGGGACATACTATGCAGAGCATCCTTTGGTCTTATCAGACAGCCCAAAGGAACAGGGAGCAGTTTCTCCAAGATGGCATCGCCCATATTAACGGATATCAATACGGCGAATTATTTTCCAACGAAAGAGTATTTGAAATCTTGAGCCGACCCTCAAAATTCGTACTTCGACAAGACCGAAGAAATGAACATCCAAAAGCTGATGATTGAGCGGTTAATGAAGGAACCTCTGCATGACCCCTTGAATGAAATCTAAGCCCGTTTGGGAAAAATAATCACGCTAAAAGCGGCAGAAAGGGACACCTTTCTGCCGCTTTTTTTGTTCTCAAAGTGTGTGGTTCTATAAAAACATCTACGCCTATTTTTGACAAAATAATCTTTTCATTTATTGTATAATGGAAATAAAAACTTTCTCGTGAAATATGTTAAAAAAACCATTTTATTTAACAAGAGGGTCGGTTAATGAAAAGATTCCCCTTTCGCTGTCCCTCCGCCGTTTAGCGGAGAACTTCATGATTTAATAACTTTTCTCAAGAGGGCGCAAGTAAAGTCAAAATTACTTGCGCCCTCTTTTTATATACCCTTTTTCAACAAAATACTCGTTTTTATTACATTTCATGTAAAAAAAGCAAGAGAATCTCACAAAAAGTCTGACAAACCTCCACCCGCTGTCTTTAAATTTGTAATATTTCGACAGAAACAGTATCGCACCATTGGCTGCCGTTCGCCGCCCTCCAGAGTTTGAAACCTACCCATTTTCAAACTCTTGGAGGTAACGGTTATGAGCAAAAATTGTGAAGAAAGGGCAAATTATTATCTTTACATAGATGGACAAGCTGTGTCGGTGAGTGAACAGGTTTACCGTGCCTATCAGCACTATGAGCGGAAGGAGGAATACTTTTTCTACGATCTAAAAACGGAAAAGTTTCAGAAAGAAACCGCAACCTTTTTGCCCAGCAGAGAGGATTCCTATGAACGGCTGTTGGAAAAGGACAGGCAGTTTGCCGCCTCTGGTGTGTCCGTGGAGGAACAGGCCGTCTCGTCTGTTTGGCTGGAGGAATTGTTGCAATGTCTGTCGGCAGATGAGAGAGTCATTCTCCACAAACTTTGTTTCGAGGACAAGTCAGAACGGAATGTCAGCATAGAGCTTGGAATTTCCAAAACAGCTCTGCACCATCGCAAAGTCAAGCTGCTCCAGAAGTTAAAAAATTTTTTGGAAAACATGGGGAAATCATAGACCAAAACTACTCTCCCAACGGGGAAGTAAGTGAGGGGGTCTGTTCCCTCGTGCAGCTTGACAACTGAATAGACGGCATTTCCGGTACATAAACCCATGTATGAGCGAATCAGGCGCGCCGCGAAGATGGACAGCCCTAGGAGGTGATGAACAGGACTGTTCTGAGCGATCTACGCCAGCCTGAACCCCGAAAGCGGCACTTTGGGGCGCGGTGACTGCATGGGGGCTTAAAGATACTTCCTCACGGCCTCCTAAAGACTTGGGGGGAACCCTGCGGCGCACGAGCAACCTGGGCAACACAGGCAAAACGACGCTGTGGAGTTATGACAGCCGCGCCAGCGGAGACTGGGAATGTCCCCATCGTCAGGGGTGCATGGCAAATATGACGAATACAACTTAAACTCCAATATAGCAGCCGTACCGACCAACAGGTTCGTATATCCCCTCAACAGTATCGGTACGGCTGCTTTTTTATATGAATTAGGACAACCAGTTCATTTATACCTTATGGAAAATACAGTTTTTGACTGGAGGTGCGTCAGTATGGAGCAACTGAATACCCTAACGACTTCCTATAAAGAGGTCAAGATTGGAAAAACCGTTTACCGTGTGACCAGCTTTTTTTCGGGTGAAAAGGACCTGGGAAAGACTTTGGAGCAACTGGCTATCCGGCGCGCTATGTCGGAAACTTCTGTACCTGCCAGCTGCTCCACGCATACCGCTACATAAGCACACGCCATCCTCTCGGCATTGCCGCATCCTTGCGCGGCGATGGATTCTCCGCTACGATAGTCTTACAGGGATACTCCCTGTGGAGCCATCACGCCGCACGAGGTATGGAATCTGGATCGTCGGGAGGGAAAACAAAGATGATTGAAAAAACATACAACGTCGGTATCTACTGCCGTTTGAGCAACGATGATGAACGCGACGGGGAATCCGTCAGTATCGAGAACCAAAAGCTGCTGCTCCAGAACTATGTGAGACAGCGGGGCTGGAATGAAATCGACACCTATATTGATGATGGGTACTCTGGTACGAATTTTGACCGTCCTGGGGTCAAGCGGCTCATTGAGGACGCCAAGGCCAAGCGGATCAATGTGATTCTGGTCAAAGACCTGTCCCGTTTTGGCCGCAACTACATTGAGTTTGGACAGTATACAGACTATTTGTTCCCGTCCCTGGGCTGCCGGTTTATCGCTCTGAACAACGGCATTGACACAGAAAGCACCAATGGCAGCACCGATGTCATGTGCTTTTTGAATTTATTTAACGAATTTTATAGCCGCGACACCAGCAAGAAGGTTAAAGCGGTCAAAAAAGCCTGTGCCGAAAACGGGAAATTCATGGGAACCTATCCCGCCTACGGCTACCGGCGCGATCCGGCAGATAAACACCATCTGGTGATTGACGAGAAAACTGCCCCGATTGTGCGCCGTATCTTCGAGATGCGGGCAGCCGGAGCTGGCTTTCATGCCATAGCCGTCGTCTTGAACGAGGATGGCATCCCATCCCCCGGTGTGCTGTACTATTAGCGCAAGGGACAGAGTGATCCGCGCCAGGTCAATCACAAATGGGCTGAGCAGACCATCAAACGTATCATTCGTAATGAGGTTTATATCGGCAACATGGTTCAGGGAAAAACCGGAACCATGTCGTATAAATCCCGCAAGCTCATTGGCAAGCCGGAAGAAGAATGGATTCGTGTAAATGGAACCCACGACCCCATTATCTCGCAGGAGCTGTGGGATACCGTGGTCAGCATTGACAAAAAGAAAGTGCGAAAATCTCCTACTGCTGACGGCTGCAAGAGTATTTTCACCGGCCTTGTGTACTGCGCGGACTGCGGATTCAAAATGAGAAATCAGGTTGAGCCCTTCCCGGAAAAACGGACACGAAAAACGCAGAAAAACGGAATGAATCATAGTTATTCTCGTGGATGCTCGTTCATGCAGCCTGAGCCGCCAGAAGGTTTTTCTCA
>NZ_JBQKJT010000039.1:0-7011 GCF_052117125.1 Candidatus Avoscillospira sp. LCP25S3_F1
ATAAAACCCTCAGGTCTGCAATTTTTACTTTGTTGCAGGTCTGTTTTGTTATGCTCATTTTCAGATATCCGATTTTTCATTTTGGGGCTTGACACCTATTAGCAGGTTTGCGCACATGTGCGCGTAGTATTGTGAATTCCTGATAACTTATGTTACCGAAATTTTTTGCATTCCTATGCCCGGCAACGAGGTGCAGTTGAAATCCGACAGAAAATGTGTGATAATATTTCTGTCTATATTTTCTGTTCAGCGTGAAAAGGAGGTGTTTACCGTGCGGGATGGGAAATACATTACGATCATGTCAGACAGAACACAGCTTGTACTGAATGCCAGCACGATTCTATATGTCCTGATGATTGATAAAACTGCCGAGATCCATGTGTCCGGCGGGAAGATATACAAAACGCGGATGAAGATCAGTGATCTGGAAGAAGCACTGGGGGACAATTTCCTCAAAGTCCACCGGGGCTGTTTGGTGTCCGCCAGAGCCATCCATGACATCACCGACCACATTGATCTCAACAACGGCGAATCCTTGATCTATACACTCCGAAAGAAAAAGCAGATCATAGCTCAGTTCCAGGCGGCTCAAAAACGTCTCATCAGCAGTTTTGCCCAAGACGAAGCCCCCTCCACTGAGGAGGAATACCAGGCCCATTACTGCGGCTTCGAGGCTATGCCCTTTGCGTTTACGGACATCGAAATGATCTTTGATGAGAAGCGCCGGGCGGTGGACTGGGTCTTCCGCTATGGAAACCCTGCTCTGGCAAAGCTGGAAGGACTGCCGCTTAAAACGCTCATCGGCAGCTCCTTCGGCAGCCTGTTTTCCAATATGGATGCCAAATGGCTGCGCCTATACGAGCGCGCCGCTCTATATGGGGAAAGACTGGAGGTCATGGATTACAGTCCGGAGATCGGCGCGTGGCTGCAGGTGATCTGTTTTCCCACCTTCCAAGGTCACTGCGGGTGCATCCTGTTCGACCTCTCAGACATCGCATATACCAAAATCAGCAGGCAAGGTAGTCAGGCAATGATGCGCTATTTCGACAAGTCACAGGAGATGACCGATAGTCTGTAGCCGCTCCATATCCGAATCGCCGTCCACGTGTGTCCATTTCCATGGACAGACATGGGCGGCGTTTTTTTGCTGTCGTTTCACGCCTCTTAAACGTCGCTTCACGCCAAGTCGATTGAAAGGAGCGAGAGCAGCCCTTATAATATTTCCGTTTAACCTTTGCAAGCCGAAAAGACAGAGCTTGCCTTGCCATGCCGGCAAGAAAATTTTGACAGAAAGGATAGGAGAATATGAAAAGAAAACGAAGAATACTTAGCCTGCTGCTTAGCGGCGCAATGCTGTTTTCCCTCTGTACCCCAACGGTCTTTGCCGAGACGCCGACACAGGACAGGGGGCAGACCATTACGGAAACGGGCGGTTTATGCGAACACCACGCCGAACATACGGAGGATTGCGGCTATTCCCCCGCAGCCGAGGGGACGCCCTGCGGATATGTCTGCGAGCTATGCGGCGCGGGAGATAATACCCCGTCCAATGCGGAGGCTGTCACGGTGGCAAGCGTACAGGCCATGATCGACGCTTTACCGAACGCAGAAGAAATCACTGAAGATAACGCCGAAGATGTCAAGGCGCAGCTTGACGCCATAGACGAGGCGAAGGAGAAACTCTCCAACGAGGAAATAGATGAGCTGGATTTTACCCGGTATGCGGAAGCTGCCGCTGCATTGGGGGCGCTGGCTGCGCCAATGCTATTGGCTAATGATTCGCCTAATGAGCAGTTTTCCCTCACTCCCGGCGGCAGATATTATTTTGACCTCTCCGGCGCAAACATCCCCGGAACGGCAAACGGCAGCCTGCCGGACAGCACCCTGCACTATGTCCCCTTTACCTATGTGGGGACGATTAACGCCTATTCCCGCAACTCTGAAGGTGTACGCACTGATGATACGGTAAAGCCTTACGCCCACAGCCTGTTTGTGGCGGACTATGCCGTAACGAATGATGTAAGCTGGGATACCCTGAATACCGCAAATCTGATTTTCGGCAAGGAATACCAAAGCGGCGGCGTGAACTATACCCTGCGCGCACCGTCTGTGGGAAGTGACTCTACAGGTTCGGACGATTCCCAACGCGGCGTGCCCCAAAGCAATGAATGGGACACGATGCTGAACAAGGACAACGAATATATCCAAAACTGGAATGAAATAATTTCGTGGGGACAGGATACTTTTTCTGGCGGCGCGTCGTACCGTGCGGTTCGCGGGTACGATTCGGCCCGCTACTGGGACCACCACGGTGCTTCGGTCTCCCACCCGGGCGTCGGTTTCCGCCCCATCCTTGAAGTCCTGAACCCTGACACACTGAAGTCTGACGGACTGAAGGTCGTTACCCTTGACCTGAACGGCGGAACGCTCGGCGGTAGCTCCGATGCTATTCAAATCATCGTGAAAACCGGCAGCGAGTTTGCCGCGCCCGCGTCCGATGGTCTGAACCGCCCGAACGGAGATACTGGCAGTTACTTCGTGTGGCTCGGAAGCAACGGGAAGCTCTACGCCCCCGGCGACAGTGTTCCGGCGGACGTTACCAAGCTCACGGCGCAGTTTACTTTATCAGAGCAGTTTTCCCTCAAGCCCGACGGCACCTATTACTTTGACCTATCGGCGATGAATATTCCCGGAACGGCAAACGGCAATCTGCCGGACAGCGCCCTGCACTATGTCCCCTTTACCTATGTGGGGACGATTAACGCCTATTCCCGCAACTCTGAAGGTGTAAGCACTGATGATATGGTAAAGCCTTACGCCCACAGCCTGTTTATCGCGGACTACGCCGTGACCCATACCGTCAGCTGGGATGAGCTGAATGAGAAGGGTCTGATTTTCGGCAAGGGCTATGTCGCCGGCGGCGTGGACTATACCCTGCGCGCACCGTCTGTGGGAAGTGCTTCTACAGGTTCGGGCGATTCCGGTCCCGGCACGCCCCAAAGCAACGAATGGGACACGATACTGAACAAGGACAACGAATATATCCAAAACTGGAATGAAATGTTTTCGTGGGGACAGGATACTTTTTCTGGCGACGCGTCGGGCCGTGCGGTTCGCGGGTACTCTTCGGCCCGCCTCTGGAGCCACCACTCTGCTACGATCTCCACTCCGAGCGTCGGTTTCCGCCCCGTCCTTGAAATCCTGAACCCTGGCGACCTGGGCGCTAACGGCCTGACGACCGTCACGCTGGACCTGAACGGCGGCCATGTGGGACGTGATGCTACTGCTGTTACTGTCAATTTGGCGGTGAAATCCAGCGGGACATACACCGCTCCCAGCAGCGACGGCCTGACCCGCCCCGATGGAGATACGGGCAGTTACTTCGTGTGGCTTGGAAGCAACGGCAAGCTCTACGCCCCCGGTGCCAGTGTTCCGGCGGACGTGACCAGCCTGACTGCCCGGTGGGAAAAGCAGGTTCCCACGCTGACCGCCCCCACCGCAAACACTCTGGTCTATAACGGCAGTGCGCAGGCGCTGGTCACCGCCGGTACTACAGCGGACGGCACCATGCAGTACAGTCTGAATAATACAAACTGGAGCGACAGTGTTCCCACCGGCACCACCACCGGCAGCTACACCGTTTATTACAAGGTCGTGGGCGACAGCAACCACACCGACAGCGAGCCGGCTTCGGTCAGCGTCACCATCGCGCCCAGGTCCATTGCGGACGCTTCGGTCACGCTGGGTGAATCGCTGACCTACAACGGCTCCAGCCAGACCCAGACGGTTACCGTGAAGCTTGGTGAAGTGGATATCACCAGCTCCTGCAACGTGTCCAACAATGTGCAGACCAACGCCGACAGCTACACCCTGACGGTCACGGCCAAGGACAATTCCAACTACACCGGCAGCGTGACCAAGGACTTCACCATCGCCAAAAAGTCCATCACGCCCACCATTGCAGTGAGCGGAACCTATACCTTCACCGGCAGCGCCATCACGCCCGCCTTCACGGTGAAGGACGGCGACACCGCTCTGACCGACAGTGATTATACCGCCGTTCTCGCCGACAACATCAATGCCGGCACCGGCAAGATCACGGTCACGGAAAAGACGACCGGAAACTACACCTTCAGCGAAGCGCAGCAGAGCTTTACCATCGGCAAGGCCGCCGCGCCGATGCTGAACAAAATTTCTGTCGAGCAGAAGTACACCGTGAACACCCAGCAGAGCAAAGACATCGGCCGCGCGGGCATGCCTGCCGACGCCGGCACCCTGACCTATACCAAAGGAACCATGTCCTGTGGTGATGTCGTTTCTATAACCGACTGGGATGTGGATAACACCGGAAAAGTGACCTACACCCTGTCCAGCAGCATGCCCAGCCGCGCGACCCTGCGGGTGGTCATCTCCTCCGACAACTATGAGAACGCCACCGTCGAGGTCAATATCGAACTGACGGAAAAGGATGTTCCCACGGTCAGCGCCAACGACATCACCGTGGCCTATACCGGCTCCGCTGTTCCGGACAGCGCCATTACCGGCACCGCCAGCGTGGAAGGCAGTTGGAGCTTCAAGAACGCGGCTCCCGTGAATGTTGCGGACAGCAGCGACAGCGTGACCGTGGTGTTCACCCCCGCGGACACGAACACCTATGAAACGGTTGAGGATATCATCAAGGTGACCATCAACAAGGCCACCCCCACCGGCACTCCCGCTTACACCGCCATCACCTCCTCCGGCAAGACCCTGGCGGACGCAGCTCTGGCCGTGGGCAGCATTACCCCCGCCGACGGTTCCATCGCGTGGGACGTTGCCGATGACACCGTTGTAACAGCTAACACCGCCTACAACTGGACTTATACTCCCACTGACGGGGACAACTACAACAATCTGACCGGAAGCATTACGCCCTATGTGGTGTCCTACTCCGGCGGCGGCTCTACCGGCGGTGGTTCTTCCTCCGGCGGCGGCTCCAGCAGCTCCACGGTTGTAGAGCGTCCGGATCAGACCAAACCGGACATCCCGACCACCAGCCAGACCAAGCCGGCAACACCGGATAAAAACGGAAATACCAGCATTGACGGCAACGCCGTACAGGACGCGATCAACAAGGCCACCGCTGACGCGAAGAAAAATGGAACCACCGCAAACGGCATTGCTGTGGTGGTTCCTGTAAAGATGGATGCCAAACTGAAGGATGTACAGATTACCCTGAAAGCGGACACGCTGGATAAGCTGGTGTCCTCCAATGTCAAGCAGTTCACCATCGACACCGATCGTATGGCAGACTTTGACTTCACACTGGATACCCTCAAGGAGCTAAACCGCCAGACCAGCGGCGAACTGATTTTGAAGATCAAAAAAACGGTTGTTTCCTATCAGGAAGCCAAGAAAGCCATAGGAAGCCGTCCGGTCTATGACATCACACTTGAGTGTGTTAAGGACGGCAAGAAAACTGCTGTCAATCTAAATGGAGAGACCATCAGCGTTGCCATCCCTTATACTCCGGCGAAGAATGAGAAGACCGGAAATCTGTATGCAGTCTATGTGGACAAGACCGGAAAGGTGGAATGGCTGACCAAATCCAGCTATGACGCAGACCAGAAAGCCGTAATCTTTGAAGCGGCACATTTCAGTATCTATGGTGTGGGCTACAAGAACCCAGTTCCGAACTTCACCGACATCAATGGTCATTGGGCTAAGGAACATATCCTGTTTACGGTCAGCCGCGGGCTGTTCTCCGGCACAAGCAAAACCACCTTTAGTCCGAACACCACCCTGACACGGGGAATGTTTGTCACTGCCCTTGGGCGTCTGGCAGGAATCAATCCGGCAGATTACAAAAACGGGAAATTTACTGATGTGAAAACCGACGCCTACTACGCTCCCTATGTCAACTGGGCGGCAAGCAAGGGCATTGTGAATGGCACCGGTGCTACCACTTTCGCCCCGGATAACAAAATCACCCGTGAGCAGATGGCAGTGATTATGAAGAACTACGCCGATAAGATGGGCTATTCTATCCCGAAAATGCTGGAGGCTGTGACCTTTGCCGACAACGCGCAGATTTCCTTCTGGGCAAAGAATGCGGTCAAGACGATGCAGCAGGCAGGCGTTCTCTCCGGCAAGGCGAATAATCTGTTTGACCCGAAGGGCAACGCCACCCGCGCTGAAGCCGCCACCGTCCTACACCGGTTTGTGGAGGTCATCATCGACCCGCAGACCGCAAACGGCTGGAGGCAGAATGACAGCGGCGAATGGAGTTACTACAAAAACGGAGAGTCGGTGAAAGGTTGGCTCTCCGACGACCAGAAATGGTACTGGCTGGACAATAACGGCAAGATGTTCTCCGGCGGTTGGAAGCAGATCGACGGCAAGTGGTACTACTTCTATGCGGACGGCTCTATGGCGGTCAGCACCAAAGTGGACGGCTACGAAGTTGGCGCAGATGGCGCGAGAAGATAACTGACCACAAATTCAGAAAGGACACGAAGCAGCATTGGAGTATATTGAAACAGTAACAATAGATGCCGCAAGCGGTTTTCGGGACATATAACTTCTACTGCTTTGTTCCATTCCCATAGCGGTGCAAGGGAGGCCGCTTATGGGTAGATACCCCTTTTGACCTTTCTCCACCGCTAACAGGTGGAGACCTCCAAAATAAAATATCCAGTCCAATCAGGGCGCAAGTGATAGCAAGTTCACTTGTGCCCTCTTTTTGTACGCTTTTTTTCGATAAGAAACCCGCATTTTCTTCATTTAGAAGCAGAAATCGACGGGAGTATCACAAAAAGTCCGACAAACCGCCACCTGCTGAACCATCTTGCTCGGTGATTCGACAGAAACGATTCCGCTTTGTCGGCTGCCGTTCGCCGCCCTTCGAGAGTTTGAAAACCTATCTACTTTTCAAACTTTTTCGGAGGTAACGGCTATGAGTAAAAATCGTGAAGAAAGGGCGAATTATTATCTTTACATAGATGGACAGGCTGTGCCGGTAAGCGAACAGGT
>NZ_JBQKJT010000040.1:0-6550 GCF_052117125.1 Candidatus Avoscillospira sp. LCP25S3_F1
CCACAGGGCTTCCCCTCTTACGCGGGGGTCCATCGTTCTGGAAGTACCATTATTCTGTGCTGCTCCTAAGTGCGCCTACAACTTAGGCTGTCCGCTTGTTGATCGCTCACACCCGAATCAACGGATGGTCCTGGCGACAAGCGAATACCCGCATTGGCACAGTAGAAGTACCTGTCACACTGAGCGATATTCCATTATCAAGGTTCATAGAGACGGAAATCCAAGAGAAAAAACTCCAGGATAAAAAAACCCTCTACTTATAAGGACATCTAGAACCCGAAAGTTAACCCTAAAATGAAAAATTTTCAAAAAAATTTTGATCATGCTCAAGAGGGCTGTGTTGAATTTTAAAGAGGCGAAAATGGGAGGCAGTCTACCATACTAGAATTTGCATAAAGCCCGTGAGAATAGCACACAAGCGGCGAGAGCAGCACAGATATAATGGTACTTCCAGAACGATGGTCTTCAGTGTAAGTAGCCCTAGTAGTTAAAAAAACACATAATAGCGTATACGCTATTCAGACTATCAAAGAACCCCTGCTTTCATTGGGCGAAAACAGGGGTTCTTTGATAGTCTAGCAAAATATCTAACTCTGTGGATGTGGTCATGGGCAATTACCGGAACTCATGAGCCTCGAAGTCCTCCATCTTCTTCACAATTCAGTCCACATAGCCGTAGGTGAATTTCTCACCTTTCATCTCTTCCCGAACGTCTACCCACTTGACACCCATGTAAACCTTTCCGGTAAACCGGGTGATGATTTCGTCAATCTCGGCTTCCTGTTCCAGAATGGCTTTGTTGACTGCGCAGCAGGCGAAGTTGTTTTCCATGCCGCTATCCCGCATGGCTTCGCAGGCGGCGATGATCTGCTGGTAGCAGTTCCAGGCAATGCGCCGGTCATCACAGGTTTCCTCGAAGCTCTGGAGGATGTCTGCGTACTTGTTGGTGAGGACTTTGCGATGCAAATCATACTTGTTGCGTTCCATAGGCCAGTTATCCTTTCTTGACAATGATGGTGATGCCAACGAGATTTCCAATCGCGGGATAGTGCTCGGGATAGACCTCCACGACATCGTAGGCTGCTGCAGTGCGAAGCGTAATTTCCTTGGCCGGTCCGAAATAGATACCTTCAGAGACGGATGGGTCCTCCGAGATCCAAACAGTCGTATTTTCGTACACCTTGTAGAGCAGGTCTGTCAGTTTCATAATTGCACCTTTCTGCCCTCGTGACCTCCGGGGCGGGTGGTTTCCGTCACTCAACGATGATATAGCCCTCGCGAAAGGTGAAATAGGTCAACCTTTTCATTCAGTATATGCCTCCTTGATTTTTCTGCCTTACTGTTTTATAATCAAGGCGGCCAGGGTAAGGCTCCTGGCTCGCCTCGTTCGGGGGTGTTATGAGCGGCGTCTTAGCGGGGGCCGCTCATTTTTATGCCGTAATTTTGCTGTCTCGCACGATTTGCGCAGCGGATTCGGCATCCTGTGCGGTGGCTTCAATCAGTTTTGCAATGTTTTCAAGATACTGATTGAGCTCTGCTGTGGTCATTGCATCCAAGTCCTCACTTCCTTTCGTAAGAGGTTTTCACCTCTGCCTTACATACATATAGTACATCATTTTGATTTACTTGTCAACCACTTTGATAAACTATTTTGATTATTTTTTTAAGTTATTTTATTGACAAGTAAATCAAAATAATTTATTATAAAAGCATAGATTGGGAGGTGTCTATATGTCTATATCAGATAAAATTAAAGGGCTTTTGGCACTCTGTGGAAAAAAACAGTTAGATCTTGCTGCGAATTTTGGAATGAGTAAGCAGACCATGGGTAATAAGATGGCGCGGAATAGTTGGTCTGCTCGCGATTTGGCAAAGGTAGCAAAGTTCTGTGATTGTAGGCTGGCATTTATTATGCCTGATGGGCAGTATATCTTCCTTGAAGTAGATGATGAAAAAGTCCCAGATGAATAAAGTCCTGACCAGCGCTATTTTCTTTTTCGGATAGTATCTATGAGAACAAAAAAACGGCCCGTGGCAGCCTTGTACTTGGCATTGGAAAGCAGAAACTCCGTACCGGCGGTCATGTAGTCGCACTCGTAGGAGGAAATCAATTTGCCGCCCTGGGTCTTGTCCGGGTCCTTCCCGTAGTCCAGGCGGTCTTTGAGAGATTGGGTGACGGTTTCTCCCTTGCTGATATGGTGGGAGATCAAGCGCGTGTAGCCATAATAACACTTCTCTCCTATGAAACGAGAGTTGTCAATAACATTCCGCATTTCACCGCAGCCTCATTGGCTAACACAGTGTCCTAATCAATGGCCTGTTGCAATCCCAGCCTACATAATCCGTTCTGGTTTGACAGGCCTACTTACATGTAGTAAACTGTAAATAAATAATGAACGTGAAGTTTATGGAGGTATTTCATATGGCTGGTCAAAAATATGATTATAAACAAGTTAGAATTACGGACTTGCTATTGAACACTTCAAATCCTCGTTTTAATCCTGTAAAGCATCAAACTGAAACTATTCAAGCTATGGTTGAAGATCAACAAGGAAAATTAGTAACTCTTGCAGAGCATATCATTGAGAATGGATTAAATCCGACGGATATAATTCTTGTTCGGCCACAAGGAAAACAATGGCTTGTACTTGAGGGAAACCGGAGGGTAACAGCATTAAAATTAGCAAATGAGCCTGATTTGGTACCCAGCAAATTTGCTAAGCTGAAAAGAGATTTTCAGAAATTAGGTGCCATAATAGATAGTTCATTATTAGACAGTGTTCCTTGCGTAATTATAAATGACGATAATTTGGCAAATGAATGGATTCGCTTAAAGCATACAGGTGAAAATGATGGTGCAGGAACTGTTCGCTGGAATGGGCAACAGACAAGCCGTTTTGCTAATCGAATCAGTGGCACAACTGATTCCTACATTGTTTTCCTTGATGCACTTAAAGAATTAAAGGAAATTCCTTCGGAATATAAAGAACATTTTATCAATATTAAAAAAACCAACTTTGATCGACTTATGGGTGATCCTGATGTTCGCAAATTAGTTGGTGTTGAAAATATTAACGGTAAATTTCAACTCTCCAACGGGGTAAATGACTATTTGTTAGAACTGCTATATGACCTTGCTTTTACCAATTTTAGTGTGGGAAGTATTTATCGAAAAGAAGATCGCAAGGAGTATATTTCTAGCATTATTGATAGGGTGAATAGCAGGCATCTAACTCATACTACTGATCGAACTAAAGATAGTTATAACGGAGAGCCTCAAAACAATGCGCAACAGTTTGAAGGTGATTTTTCCAGAGGCCAAGGACGCTCCGATAACACTGAGTTACCTAAAACAGACACACCCAAGACACCCTCTAGTCTTGAAAACACAGACCAAAAACCTAAAGCAAAAAGTTATCCTGTGAATAGAAAAACACTGATTCCTTCACATCATAAACTTGTCATTACACATGGCCGTATAGTTAAGATATTTAACGAATTAAAATCTTTGGATGTTGAGAGTTATCCAAATGCGGTAGCAGTTCTATTTCGTGTATTTATTGAGCTCAGTACAGACTGCTATATTTCTAAAAACAGGATAGATTCAGTAAATGCAGATAGCAAATTAGGAAAGAAAATTGAAGCAGTTACCAAAGATCTGGAAGACAAACAAATAGTTACGAAGCATGAGTTGCGTGCAGCAAGACAAATGGCCAGCAGCGATACTCAGAATTCTTCGGTAAAAACTTTCCATTCATATGTTCATAACAAAGATGTAACTCCTAGTGCAACAGATCTTAAATCTGCATGGGATGATCTCTGGCCATTTATCAATGGCATCTGGAGGTGAAGTATATGACCTATCCATCTCCATTGCGTTACCCTGGAAGCAAAAAAAAACTGATAGGTTTTATTCAAGATGTCATCAAAGCAAATGATTTATTGGGTGGAACTTACGTTGAACCATTTGCAGGAGGAGCTAGCGTCGCGCTTTATCTTTTATATTCTGAATATGTTAATACTGTAATAATCAACGACATTGATCGATCAATTTATGCTTTTTGGTTTTCTGTATTGAATGATACCGAAAATTTATGTAGGCTCATAAAAGATACTGCGGTTTCCGTTGAAGAATGGGATAAGCAACGAAAGATTCAAGATCAGAAGGAAGAGTCTAATTATCTAGAGTTAGGTTTCTCTACTTTTTATCTTAATCGCACCAATCGATCTGGTATAATTAAGGGTGGAATTATTGGCGGCAGGGGACAGACTGGCAAATGGAAAATTGATTGTCGGTATAATAAAGATGATCTGATAAAAAGAATTGAAAAAGTAGCGCTGTACGCCAATAGAATTGAATTGCATAATCAAGATGCAATCGAATTTGTAACATCCATAACCCCTGCTTTTAACCAAAACACATTTATTTATTTTGACCCGCCGTACTATAATCAAGGGGCGGCACTGTATGCTAATTTCTATACGCATGAGAGTCATAAGCAATTATCAGAGTTTATCTATGGACTGAATTGCAAGTGGATGCTTACTTATGATTATACCCCTGATATTGTGGCACTATATAGCAAGGTTGAAAAGCGTTTATTAACTCTTAGTTATACAGCAGCCCAAAAAGTTAAGGGGTGTGAAATGATAGCGTTCTGTGATGGACTTCGTATTCCAGAAGGGAGATATTCAGCAGTTACCATAGAGTAGAGAATATAGGGTCCGTTGCAAAATGAGTCCATAAAAATGAGCGAAGTTTGGAGCCCAAAAGGGAGACTATCCCAAGTTTTGTGTAAAGCTCCTGTGTGGTGTAGAATAGAAGCACCGCACAGGAGGATTACTATATGGCCAGAAAGAATCGTACCCCGGAAGAAAATGCCCGTCGAGAGAAGATCCGTGAGTTGCTGCAGATGGCAAACATCGGCAGCATGGATGACATCCAGAATCTGTTCAAGGAGACCATTGCCGAGTTCATGGAGAATGGTTTGGAGGCAGAGCTGGATGACGAGTTGGGCTACAGCAAATACGACTACAAGAACAAGAACACAGATAACAGCCGTAATGGCCACAGCAGCAAGAGGCTGCGTACCAGCTTTGGCGAAGTGGATGTGTCGGTTCCCCGAGACCGGAAGGGGGAATTTGAGCCCCAGGTGCTGAAAAAGAATCAGACCAGTATCAGCCAGGACATAGAGGAAAAGATCCTGTCCATGTACGCCAAGGGCATGACTACCAGTGACATTGAAGCTCACATTCAGGACATCTACGGCATTTCTGTCTCGGACAGCACGGTCAGCCGAATCACGGACAAGATTCTGCCCGTCGTCAAAGAGTGGCAGCAGCGGCCTTTGGAGTCCATCTACGCCGTGGTATTTCTGGATGCCATCCACTATCATGTCCGCAGTGAAGGGCAGATTGTGAAGAAAGCAGTGTACATTGCGATTGGGGTCAACCTGGATGGGCGGAAAGACGTCCTGGGGATGTGGGTTGGCGAAAACGAGAGCGCCAAGTTCTGGGCCACTGTACTCAACGGCCTGAAAAACCGGGGTGTAGAGGATATTTTCATTGCCTGCACTGACAATCTGGCGGGGTTTGACGCGGCCATTCATGCTACCTTCCCCCAGACCGAGATCCAGAACTGCATCATCCACCAGCTACGCAACTCCAGCAAGTATGTGTCCTACAAGGACCTGAAAGCCCTTATGGCCGATCTGAAGGCAGTCTATGCCGCCGTGGATGAGCAGGCAGCCCTGGATGCTCTGGACGTCTTTGGGGAGCGCTGGGACAGGAAATACCCGAAAATCTCCCAGTCCTGGCGGTCCAATTGGGCCAATCTCAGCACCTATTTCAAGTACCCCCAGGAAGTGCGCAGGCTGATTTATACCACCAATGCCATTGAGGGTTTCAACCGCCAGCTCCGCAAGGTGACCAAGGCCAAATCGGTGTTTCCCACCGATGACAGCCTGCTGAAAATGCTGTATCTGGCTATGATAGGAAAGCTGCTGATTATAGGTGCCGGTGACTACCTTGGAGAGCGACACCTGTCCGGGCAGCTTGTCGCGCCAGTAGAAGGAAGACAGCTGCACGGTGGAGGTGTTGCCGATGCCTGTGATGGTATACTGGATGGGCTGATTGGGCATGACCTCCATGGGGCCGGTCTTTTTGATGGCCACGCCGGTGGCCACGCTGTTATCCTCCACCTCGAAGGTCACGATCTGGCCCTCGTACTCCAGGTAGGCGTTCAGCACCGTGGGGTTGATGGCGTAGTAATCGGGGGCTTTGACCTCGCGGATGGTGTACCGGGACAGGGGCAGCGGACGGGAAACCGCACGGCCATTGTAGTCCGACACAATGGTGTCCACCACATTACCAGCCTTGTCGTAAATTTCAAAGACAGCGCCTTCCAGCAGCGTCCCGGCGGGCAGGGCATTGATGGGGTTACCGGCCCACCGCAGGACGATCCAGGCCAAGCCCCGGATGTTCTTGTCCACCGGCTTTCCGCCCTTAGCCTTGGAAAAGTGCTTGCAGTCCGGGGAAAACCACGCCAGAC
>NZ_JBQKJT010000041.1:0-6508 GCF_052117125.1 Candidatus Avoscillospira sp. LCP25S3_F1
GGCATTTTCTTCCGGGGTACGATTCTTTCTAGCCATATGTAAAACCTCCTATGCGGTGCCTCTATTCTACACCACACAGGAGATTTACACAAAACTTGGGATAGTCTCGAAATCCCCATGAAATAAGGCTTTCTGCATACAATGTACCCCACTTTTCAATAAAATAGTTTGAAAAGTGGGGCGCATTCATAATGATCTATGTATGATCAAAAGCCTATCTATTTTTTCTTCGGGACAATCCACCTATCTGAGAATAACCCTGAAGATGCTCATCAAATGCCCAAATTCGCATCATGCCAATCGGCTGTCGATTCTGCCAATAATCATTAAACTGCTCGATGATACTGATGTCACCAAACCCTGTCTGGCCTCGAGCCAGACTAGGGAATTGATGTATAATTTTCTCTAAAGTACACATTGGGATGTCAGGAACCGTATTCCAGTTATCTTCTGATTTTATCGCCTTTTGAACAAGTGATGAAAACAAAACTGCAATTTTATAACGCATATTGCCATCAGAAATGTGCGCTATGTGGTTTCCAGTTTCGACCAACACAGCAACAGGCAAAACAAACGTATCTCCACTGGCAACGAGCTCTTCGTATTCTGCTTTTGCTTGTGCGTGGCGCCCGTTCATATTCGGTATATTTAAAAGTTCAACCAAAACAGAAGTATCAATAAAGTGCACGTTACTCATTTGGACCAGCCTCCATCTCAGGAGAATCAAAATCAAATGGTTTAATTGGCATCGTGTTCTTAATTGCATCAATTAGCTTCTCAGACTCCATTGCACTTCCAATTCCACCAGAAGCTAGCAATCCAGCTTGATTTCGAATGTCAACGTACGGAATTATCTTACTGGATTGAGATTGAGCATCTCTATATACAACTGAAACTCCAAGAATCTTTTCTTTATCCAAACCATTTAACACTGTAACATTATGTGTTGTCATAATGAGATCAATTTTACGTCTTACTGCAATTTGACAAACGGCTTGCATAAGCTTAATAACTCGACTCGGATGAATACCGTTGTCCATTTCTTCAATCGCAATCAAACTGTTTTTAGGCTCGCTCATAACAGCAGCCAAAACCGCAATACACCTTAGCGTACCATCAGATAGGCGTGCTGCATCAATATTTTCTGTGCTCTTTCCATTTTGTTCTTTTTGAACAAGAATTACGTCATTGATTTGCGTTTTGACGAAGCCGATATCCTTAATTTCGTTTTCCGGCAAATCTTTTACCACATTGCAAAAGGAATTCCATTCTTCAGATTGGTTCTCCTTGAGAGAATACAGGACAGCAGATAAGTTGCTACAATTGCGCCGCAATGTGCTGTCTCCCACTCGGCTGTAACCTCGCATCATGGCCGGGATAGGATCAAGAATGAACATCTGTGTAAGACTGTTTTGGACTTTCTGAATTTTCTGAAGAGTGTTCTCATAATTTTCAATGTCTGAAGGTAACCGACTTTGCATTTGGGACAAAACCGACATGCTGCGTATTACACGGCACTCAGGGTTTTTGCCTCTTTTTCCATTTGTGTATTCAACCACGATGTCTCCGCTATCCGCATTTGAGGCAGTAGCTTTAAAAATTACAGACCCATTAATCGCATCTGTCTGAGCATTTTTAACCAAGTAAAGAGATTCTTCCTCAACAGTAATACGGCCTAGTGCCCCAATACGAATACGATAGAGCAAATCATACTTATCGTCCCAATCTATTGTACATCCAAGAAGAAACGAATTGGCGCCAAATCTACAGCACCCTTTAGCTCCGCCACGGATACTCCCCTCGCTATTCTTAGTCCCATCAAAAATCATATTCAAATCTCGGCCAGTTGCTAACTCAGAAAGGATTTGTATTCCTTCAATTGCATTGCTCTTACCTGATGCATTTGATCCAATTAGCGTTGTGATCTGTTCAAGCCATAAAACAGCACGCTCATATCCTTTAAATTTTTCGAAAATGAATGATTTAATCATTTATTGTCCCTCCACTCCAAAGGGGTATAGCGCATTTATGTTAAGTTGTTAATATACTGTCCACTTTTATATAATAACATATGGATTCTATATATACAATCAAAATACACGAGCATAGAAAGAGTTCAATCTTTATGTGCTATATTGCATGTTATCACATTCTTATGCACTGCTATTCTGTTATTTTTCTTCCATCATGCTTTCTTTTTTACAAAGTAGTTATTTCTCAGAATTTTGTAACGTTTTACTTTTGGGAACAACTTACCTGAACGCAATCAGCGAGTGATGGTTCAGTTACAGATTACGGCCTCGGCCTCCTACATTATTCACCTGTTTCCCCACGGGTTATAGTAACGGATATAGCGAAACACCATGCTCTTGACGGTGGCCCGGCTCAGTGCAGTCGTGTCCACCGTCAAGAGCTTTTCCTTCTTCAGCGCGGCAAAGAAACTCTCCATTCTGGCGTTGTCATAACTGCGGCCCGTACCGCTCATGCTCTGCCGAATCCCATGGCGCCGGATCGCAGCGCGAAACAGCTGGCTGGCAAACTGGCTGCCACGGTCGGAGTGCAGGATCAGGCCGCGGATCTCTACGCCACGACAGGCGTTTTCCAATACTTCCACACACACACAATTCTGCCTGCATGTGAGAAACTTCTCAATTGGTTTTTCTGCGGTAAAGTTCCCGTTTGATGATGTTTTCTGACTTTTCTGCCTGATAATCTGCCCTAGTGATACCATTGGGACGACGCTTTCCTTGAATCGTCAGGTGGTGTTCCCGGCAGAGACGATAGAGCCTGCAGCTCCCACCAGTGTAGTTTTTATACAATCTCAGCCATGTAATAATGCGCCGTACACCGTATTTTCCCCCATTTCGGTATTTTCCCGCAGACATTCGTATATCTGTTCCAGCAGCATCTGATCATAGTTTTCCTTTTCGGCCGCCTGAGAAACCGATAATATCCTTGCTCGCTGATGCCCAGCACACGGCATATGGCGGTGACAGTCCAGCAGCTGCAATGTTCCTGGATAAATCGATACTTGCAGTTGGGGTTCACGGTTTGCGGCGCTTGGCAAAAAACGCCTGGAGAATTTCCACGTCCTGCTGCGCCTGCTTCAGTTGCATCCGCAACTGCTCATTTTCTGCCAGCAGATCCGCTTCACTTCGCCCGCCGATATCCTGCTCCAACGCAGCCTGCTGCTGTTTCTTCCGCCCTCGCCAGCCGTAGAGCGTGTCCTCCTGGATTCTAAACCGCCGGGCTGCGGCCCCAGCACCGCCTATTTCTTCTGCCATCTTCAGCGTCTCCCGGCGCTCTTCCTCTGTGTATCTTCGTCCCATGTCGTGCCCTCCTTTGAAATCTTATTTTATCAGATTTCCTTGCATTCCGGGACTCTACTTTTATGATAGCACTCCATGTCATGTGCTTGAGACTTTTACATCAAATGGCAGGTGCCTTCTTGGAAGTTTCGTTCAGATATTTACAGTCAGACTCAGTTATGGTACTTCATCGAGTAAAAAACCATAAACGGATTTAATCCTATCTAATTCTGCTTCGGTTTTGCACTTTTCTTGTAGTCGTTGATATAGGCCCTGTCCTAGATATGGACAAGTATTAGCATCATAATACATCTCGGTGACTACGTCATATATAAATTCAACTAAATCACGTACCTCAGCTAAATGTGCCGAATCAAATACAATGATAGTCAAGTCTTCTTCATTATCATCGTATTTTACATATTGCTCCTTAAATGTACCTGGAATTAATCCAATATGATCTACCATTCCTTGGAGTAAAGGAATAGTATACGCATGAAACAATGTATTGTTTTGTTGCTTTTGAAACATAGTTTTTTTACATGCTTCAATAGTTTTTCTAGCGGATATTCCTGACACATTCGGCAAATGCCATCTGTGCCGTCCTTCCTGTCGATCATACGTCATCGCATCAGTGGGGCTGTCAATTGTGAGCTCGCTTTTTCGGCAGTACCGCTCTAAAACCCGTGTCTCAAAAAGTGACAAAAAATATAGGGAATTTTGTCGATAAAAAACTGGCGACCTTGCTCCGTTGTATAGGAGCAAGGTCGCCAGTTAACATGGTGTCTGCTAAGATAGGCCTTTTATATATCCTGCAATATATCATTCTATCCCCCCGTTTTTGTATCTCTAGCAACTACCGAAATTTTTAGAGGATGAAACCAAAATGTACTAGGGGTATTGAGGTAACAATCTTTCTTCGTCGACTGTGTGCATTTTGACACCGCACACAGTCGACGCTGCTATTTTAGAGTTTTACAGTTCAGCTTATTTTGTATGCGGCAGCTTTGTCATGCTACGCAGGCTGACACCCAGGGTGGACAAATTATGCAGCGTTGCCGAAGTGGCCGGTGCCAGAATACCACTGACGCCCAGGGCGATCAAGCCGCCGTTGAAGCCGATGACAAACCGGTAATTGGAGTGGATGCGGGCCATAAGCGCCATGGCGATGCGCCGCAGTTCAACCAGTTCCCAGAGGGTATCGGCTGCAATGGTAATATCGGCAATCTCCCGGGCCAGCGCCGCACCGTCGCTGATGGCAATGCCTGCATCCGCTTCCGACAGGGCTGGGGAATCGTTGATGCCATCTCCTACCATCAGCACTGTGTGGCCTTCCTGCCGCAGTTGGGCCACAAACTGTGCTTTATCGGCAGGCAGCACCTCGGCCCGGAATTCGTCCACGCCCAGCTGGGCCGCGATGGATGCCGCCGTTCTCTGGCTGTCTCCGGTGAGCATCACCGTTTTGGAGATCCCCATTTTCCGCAAAGCAGCAAGCGCTGAGGCAGCTTCCTCCCGCACCGGGTCGGAAATGCAGATCACCGCAGCCAGCTCACCGCCAACCGCCAGGAACAGATGGGAATACTGCTCCGGCAGGGCGTCAAAGCGTGTCTGATCCTCCAGTGGGATAACACAGCCTTCATCTTCAAAAACAAAATGAGCGCTGCCGATGAGGACCCGTTCGCCATTGACATTACTGACAATACCGTGGGCCACCAGATACTCCACCTTGGAATGGAACTCCTCATGGGTCAGTCCCCGCTGTTTGGCTTCCTCTACCACAGCGTTGGCCATGGAGTGGGGAAAATGCTCTTCCAGGCAAGCCGCCAGCCGCAGCATTTCCGCCTCTTCCCTGCCGCCAAAGGGAATGACCGTTTCCACTCTGGGGCAGGCGTGGGTCAGGGTGCCGGTCTTGTCAAAGACAATCACATCCGCTGCCGCCACGGCTTCCAGGAACTTGCCGCCCTTGACGGTGATATGGGCCTGGCCTGCCTCCCGCATGGCCGACAGCACTGCCAGAGGCATGGCTAGTTTCAGAGCACAGGAGAAATCCACCATCAGCACCGACAGCGCCCTTGCCACATTGCGGGTCAGGACAAAACTTAAAATGCTACCCGCAAAGGTGTACGGCACCAGCTTGTCGGCCAGATTGGCGGCTTTGCTCTCGGCAGCCGACTTCATCTGTTCCGACTACTCGATCATCTGCACGATCTGGTCATAGCGGCTCTGGCCAGTGGCCTGCTTGACCTCCACCACGCACTCGCCTTCCTCTACTACTGTACCGGCGTAGACGGTGCCGCCGGGACGTTTGGGCACAGGGATGGACTCTCCCGTCAGGGATGCCTGATTGACGGTCATTTCGCCCTCCAGGACCACGCCGTCCAGCGGAATGATACCGCCGGCCCGGACCACCACCGTGTCTCCGGGCTGGATTTGGGCCACCGGTACCAGCACTTCGCCCTCCGGTGTGCGCATCCAGACCCGGTCCACATTGAGGGACATGCACCGGGCCAGATCCTCCATGGATTTTTTTCGGGTCCACTCTTCCAGAAGCTCTCCCAGCTCCAGCAGGAACATCACCGCACCAGCCGTTCCGAAGTCTCTGCGGTAGACAGAAATGGAAATGGACAGAGCATCCAACAGCTCTACCTTGATACGGCGGCGAAGCAGGCAGTGCAGTCCGCGACGCACAAAGGGAATCATATGCCACAGGATGCGGGCAACCCGCAGGGGCGCAGGCAGGAACAAGGTACAGGCCGCCTTGACAGCCACCTTGCTCACCAGCTTTTCCTCAAAACTCCGGTTGAGCGCCCGGCTGCTGTGGGCAGGTAGTGTCATGCTGGTCTCCGCCTCTTGCCAGGAGAAGCGACGGATATCCTCCAGCACCGCTTGCCGGTGGCCGGTATAGTACAAAATGGCACAGCAGGTCCGTTCATGGACCGTGACCCGGCTGGCCCATGGCCGGCTTTGGAGCCAGGCTTCCAGCAGATCGGCCTGGGCCATGGTCATCCGTTTCTGCTGCACCCGGATACGGAGCCGTCCGTTGCTCTCATGCAAAATCGTTGCATTCATGGTCCTTCCTCCTTCACGAAGAAAGATTAACTATTAAAAGTCAACCCCAAAAATGAATGGTGGTGGTGAAAAGAGATAGTTCAAGAAAGGTATAGCAAAGCAGAGGTCCGTAGGGACCCCGGCGTAGGCTA
>NZ_JBQKJT010000042.1:0-6355 GCF_052117125.1 Candidatus Avoscillospira sp. LCP25S3_F1
CACAGAGGAACTCGTTTGTCAAGAACTTTTTTCAAAGTTTTTTCGGAGTTCTTACTGGCCGCTTTCATCGGAACCGCTGTCCCTCAAGCGCTTGCATATAATATCAGACCACACTGTAAATGTCAACACCTTTTTTCGATTTTTTTCGAGAAAAAATGGGAGCGCCCTTCGGCGCTCCCTCGATGCTCTTTTTAGGGTTCCACTGCACGGCATACCCGCTCATACAGTTCCGGTTCTCTCTTGGCCAGAGAAATGGGTCTTCCCTTCTCATTGATAAAGCAATGGCTGCTGGTTCCATCGGCCCGCAGTTCTCCGGTGGCGTCGTCATAAATCCGATAGGACAGACTGTAGCTGACGCGGGTGACCTCCGTCAGCTTCGTCTCCACCCGGAACGTCTCCCCAAACCGGGACATGGAACGATAATGGCATTCCACAGACAGTACAGGACTGATGATCCCCCGGGTCTCCAATTCCGCATAGCAGACGCCCAGCGCATCCAAACAGGCTATCCGGGCCTCCTCCATCCAGCGAATATAATTGGAATGGTGGACCACCTGCATCCGGTCCGTCTCATAATAATAGATGTTTCTCCGATAGATGTGCACTGTTTTCCGCCTCCATCACAGCAGTTGGACGCCCATGCCCAGCAGACCCGGGCCGGAATGGACCGCCAGCGCCGGGCCGATTTCCGCCAGAATGATGTCTTCCGCGTTGGGCAGACGTGTTTTCAGAATTTCCGCCGCCGTCTTCGCCCGTTTGGCCGCGTCGGCATGGGCCACAAACAGCCGAAACCGCTTCCGATCCCCTACGGCCTTCACCGTCTGGCTCACAGCGGCTTCCAACGCCGCACTGTTGCCCCGGGCCTTCTGCACCGTCTGGAGCACACCCTCCCGGGTACAGGAAATCACCGGCCGGACGCTGAGCAGATTGCCGACAGCCGCCGACATTTTGCCGATGCGCCCGCCCTTTTGCAAGTATTGCAGCGTCTCCATGGTGAAAAAGACATGGACATTCCGTGTCATAGCTTCCACAGACTGTTCCAGAGCGTCCAGACCCATGCCCTGAGCCGCCAGTTCTGCGGCCCGAATCACCAGAGCGCCGGCGCCGATGCCGATGCTGCGGGAATCCACCACCCGCACGTCCATGTCTTCGATATCCTCCGCCGCCAGACGCAGCATCTGACAGGTACCGCTGAGGCCCGAGGAAATGGTGACAACCAAGGCCTCTTTGTATCCCTGATCCCGCAGGGATTCCAGCAGCGCCACGGCGTCGCCCAGAGTTGGCATGGACGTTTTGGGAATCTCCAGGTCCAGACGGTCCAGGACCTGCTGCACCGTGATGTCCACCCGGTCCCGGCAGGTCATGGCCTCATACTGCACCAGCAGCGGCAGAACGTGGATATCCCACCGATGGCACAGGGCTTCCGGTACGTCGGTTCCGCTGTCGGTCACAATCGCAATGGGGTTCATAGAGGCCCCTCCTTGTCATATTAGGATGGTGATATCTTATCCACTTTCTTCAGGATTGTCAACACAGCCCCGCTCACAGGACCATCAGCAGCGTCCCCGCGCCAATCAGCACGCAGCCCACAACGGCCTTGACACTGACCGTTTCCCGGAAGATCACAAAAGCCAGAACCACCGTAATGACCACGCTGAGTTTGTCGATGGGCGCCACCCGGGACACCTCCCCCATCTGTATCGCCCGGTAATAGCAGAGCCAGGAGGCCCCGGTGGCCAGACCGGACAGAATGAGAAACAGCCAGCTTTTGCGGTCGATCTGAGGAAGACCATTCTGCGCCCCGGTGAGAAACACCATCCCCCAGGCCATGACCAGAACCACCGCGGTCCGAATGGCGGTAGCCAGATTGGAATTGACATTGGAAATACCGGCTTTGGCCAAAATGGTGGTCAATGCCGCAAACAGTGCCGACAAAACGGCGAACACGCCCCACATGAAAAAAACCTCTTTTCTTGGGATAAAGCCGCGCCCCCGAACCGTACAGTCCGGGGGCCTTGGGATGTTGTTTGCGTATTTAAAGCACTTTGGCCAGGAACGTTTGCAGCCGCTCACACTGGGGATTGCCGAACACTTCTTCCGGCGTTCCCTGCTCCACAATGCGGCCCTCGTCCATGAAGAGAACGCGGGTAGCCACTTCCCGGGCGAAGCCCATCTCGTGGGTGACCACCACCATAGTCATACCCTCATTGGCCAGTTCCTTCATGACCTCCAGCACCTCGCCCACCATTTCCGGGTCCAGGGCCGAGGTGGGTTCGTCAAAGAGCAGGACCTTGGGCTTCATAGCCAAAGCCCGAACGATGGCAATGCGCTGTTTCTGGCCGCCGGAGACCTGATTGGGGTAGGCGTCGGCCTTATCCTCCAGGCCCACGCGGCGCAGCAGGGCCAGGGCCGTTTTATCAGCCTCCTCCTGGGTCATCAAACCGGTACGCACCGGGGCCAGGGTGATATTCTTTCGGATGGTCATATTGGGAAACAGGTTGAAATGTTGGAACACCATGCCCATTTCCCGACGAATGGCGTTGATATCGGCTTTGGGGTCGGTGATCTCCACACCGTTGAAGGTGATCACGCCCTCCGTGGGGTTTTCCAGCAGATTCAGGCACCGCAGGAACGTGGATTTTCCGGAACCGGAGGGGCCGATGATGACCACCTTTTCCCCGGGGTGAATGTGTTCGGAAATGTCCTTGAGGACGCTGTGATTGTCAAAGGACTTGGATAAATGCTTAACGTCGATCACTTTGACGCAGCCTCCTTTCCAATTTGCTCTGGAACCAGGTAAAGATCAGCACCAGCACCAGATAAATACACGCCGTGCCGATCAGCGGGAACATGGCTTCAAAGGTACGGCCATAGATACCCTGGGCCGCGTGGAGCAGCTCCTTGCCGCCGATGACGGTGATCAGGGAGGTATCCTTCAGCAGAATGATAAACTCATTGCCCAGGGCCGGCAAAATGGCCTTGAATGCCTGGGGAATGACGATAAAGCGCATGGTATCGATGTAGCCCAGGCCCAGGCTACGGCCGGCTTCGGCCTGACCGGGGTCCAGGGACATCAGGCCGCCGCGGATGATCTCCGCCACATAGGCGCCGGAATTGATGCCCAGGGTCAGGGCGCCCACCGCTGTGAAATTGCGGCTGCTCTTGAAAATAACCAGGCCCATAATGAGCAGCTGGACCATCATGGGGGTACCGCGGATAATGGTCACATAGACCTTGCAGAGGATATTCACCAGACCCAGCAGCGGGTTATGGTTGCCGGGGCGCTGCTGATCGTGGGCCGTGCGGACCATGGCCACCAGGACGCCCAGCAGAATACCGATGCACAGGGCCAGAGCCGTGGTCAGCAGTGTGGTGCCGACGCCCTCCAAGTATTGCAGCCACCGGTTGTTCTCCAGAAACGCCTGATAGAACTTTACATAAAATTCCTTGAAGAATCCGATTTCCTCACCCAGAACCATCAAGGATTTCCACTGCTCATAGGAAGCAGCCAGATTCACAGACGATCACCTCGTTTTCCAGTAGAATGATAAAAAGCCGTAAAAGGGCGGCTGTGGGGCCGCCCTTTTGATACAGATGTTTACTCGGCAGTGATGTAGGTATCCACAATGGACTGCACGGTGCCGTCTTCGATGAGTTCGGTCAGGGCGGCGTTGACAGCGTCCACCAGGGCGGTGTTGCCCTTGGCAAAGCCGATAGCGTAGTCCTCGGTGACATACTCGGTGTCGAGGATGGTCAGGCCGGGATTGACGGCCACGAAGGATTCAGCGGGGGCCTTATCGATAACGACGCAGTCAATCTGGCCGTTGACCAGTGCCTGGACAGCGGTGATGCCGTTGTCATAGGCAATCACATGGTCCTCGCCGTAATCGTCGGTGCAGTAGATGTTGCCGGTGGTGCCGCGCTGGGTACCGATCATCTTCTCGCCCAGGTTGTCGATGGTCACATCGGAGCCTTCCTGGGTGATGATGACCTGGACGCCGTTGGCGTAGGTCTCGGAGAAGTCCATAACAGCCAGACGGTCCTCATTGACGGTGACACCGGCCATGACCATGTCGCTCTTACCCTGCTGGACGGCCAGCAGCGCGGCATCGAAATCCATATCGAGAATTTCCAGCTCCAGGCCCAGCTTGTCGGCAATGGCGGCGGCGATATCGGCGTCGATGCCGATGATGTTGCCGCTGTCGTCGGTCATCTCATAGGGAGGGAAAGCGGCGTTGGTGCTCATGGTCAGCACGCCGTCGGTGACGGTGGTCAGGGTGCCGGCGCTTTCCGTTCCGGTGGTCTCGTCCCCGGTGGTCCCCTCGGCGGCGTCTCCGGCGGCGTCGGTGCTGCCGGCGTTCTCCGCGTTGGACGCATTGTTCTCAGCAGCAGGCTCCTTGGTATCGTTGGAGCCGCAGGCCGCCATACCAAATACCATGGTCATGGCCAGCAGCAGAGCAAGAATCTTTTTCATTGTTCCTGGTTCCTCACTTTTTTCGTTTAAATTTTTTATGCCTTAAATTATACATCGTGTTTGAATATAATGCAAGCGTTTTTCGTTGTGCATACTCACCAATATTCCATTTTTATTTGGCACTTCGTTCATAACCTCTGTCACATTCCCCCGTTTTCTAAAAATAATTGAGGACAATATCAAATTTTAGGTCTGTGGTCCCGGTTTGCAAAAATGTATGTATATTCAAATTATTCATGAATATACTTATTATTTTCAATGTTGCATTCACTGTTTGCGCAATGGTTCCGCTCCCCAGCAAAGGAACGGCTGAAAAATTTTTCTCTTTTTCAAAAATAATGCTTGCATTTTAAACTGGGACGTGATATCATACATAGGCACCAAGCGGTGTACAACAGAATATCCGGGTGTGGCGAAGTTTGGTATCGCGCTTGAATGGGGTTCAAGAGGCCCCGAGTTCGAATCTCGGCACTCGGACCAGAACGGAGTAAGCTATCGCAGCTTACTCCGTTTTTTTGTAATTATCCGCGTGCGCGCACGATACTGTTCCTTCCCCGCTTGTATGCGTCTGTTTAATTTTAAGCAAAGTTTAAGAATTGCCGTCTTCGATCTGTGCTATAATGGGCCAAAATAAGACATCTTAGCACGGAGGCATCCAATGATTCACGAAAGCACTTCCCTATCGCCAAGAATTCCGGGCAACGGGATCACTTTAAATAGCCTGAAATACATTGCCATTCTGGCAATGACCATTGACCACATCGCATTTGCCTTTGTCCCGGATGGAACACCTCTCGCCATTGTAATGCACATCGTCGGAAGAATCACCGGACCTGTGATGTTTTTTTCCGCGGTAGAGGGCTATCACCATACCAAAAATATCGGTAAATACATGATGCGTTTGGCCGTATTTGCCTTGGTAAGCTGGTTCCCGTTCTTATATTTCAAGTATGGCAACAGCGTGTGGGAGCACTCCTGGATGCGCCCAAATGTTATTTATACGATTCTCCTGGGCGTTCTGGCAATCCATATTCGGAGAAGTTCCCTTATAAAGTGTCCGGTCATCAAAACTCTTTTGATTTTGGCACTGATTATTCTCTGTGTCCCGGCAGATTGGGGCTGCACGGGTATTCTCATTATCCTTGTACTGGATTTCTTTTACGGTAACTTTCAGCACCAGGCATTTGCATACTGTGTGGTCGTCCTGCTACATATGGAAATCCTCACCATGCTGACAACCCCCTTCTTCGGATTGTTTTACGATCACGTTTTTTATATCGATGCCGAATACTACCTTCTTTCCATCGCAAATGTGGGTGCATTTCTGCCCATCCTGCTGCTGTCTTTCTATCGAGGCCGCCACGGAGCAAAAAACGGCTTTACAAAATGGTTTTTCTATAGTTTCTACCCCATTCATCTTTTGATATTGGGACTGCTGCAAACCTTATGATCTGCAAAAGCAAACGACCACTATTTTCAGACGGCTCCATTAACAGATTGGAGCCGTCTCCCGATTGAAAAAATAGTGCTTGCATTTTGTCGGAAGCTGTGCTATGATAGTTTGGCACTTGAGAGTGCATAACAGAATATCCGGGTGTGGCGAAGTTTGGTATCGCGCTTGAATGGGGTTCAAGAGGCCCCGAGTTCGAATCTCGGCACTCGGACCAACTAAGGTTGCTGAAAAAGATGCAACCCCTGAAACCCTTGCTGCGGCAAGGGTTTCAGCCGTTTCAGAGGACAAAATCGAGCACCAGACGAGATGGAGATGCAAGTAAGCGTAAAATAGAGGAGGACCTTTCCCCCTGTGGTAAGATGGGAGTAAAAGGACAGGGGGCAGAGAGGTCATGAGTGAGGAAAAGCGAATTTTGCAGTGCCTGAACT
>NZ_JBQKJT010000043.1:0-6221 GCF_052117125.1 Candidatus Avoscillospira sp. LCP25S3_F1
GAGAAGATCGTCTTCCTATACCAATGTGGTGTGAATCATCTGCCCTTGGAACAACTACTTGCTTATGTTGCTTGATTATGTGCATTTCGACAGTTTTGCTCATTTATAGTACATAAATTACTTATTTACAACAAAATCATCATTTTGTTGTAAATAACCTGATATAAATAATAATAAAAATTCCTGGTTTTGCTTTATTTCTAAAACAAAACCAGGAATTTTTTAGTTTCAGCCATATGTTTTTTATGTAATTTTACATTGTGGAATTATCTGGTACTCGAACTTTTTTATAGAATTTTTTGCAAAATACTTGAATTTTAAGACAATAGTTGTATAATTATAGATATTATGCGCCCTGTTTTATAATGCTTATTTACAACAAAATGATGATTTTGTGATAATCAGATTCAGCTCCTCCAGCTGTTTGGCATGTTCTGCACCACTCTCCGCTGTATAAATGCGTGTGGTATTGATATTGCTGTGTCCCAGCAGGTCAGCCAACTTCGCCAGGTCCTTCTCCGACGCATAATACGTTCTGGCAAACAAATGCCGCAGATTGTGCGGAAACACCTTTTTCGGCTCCACTCCAACCCATTGGCACAGCCCTTTCATTTCCCGCCAGATGTTGGAGCGATCCAACGGCTTCCCATTTCGAGTGACAAACACCGCTCCGGCGGTGTTTGTTTGCGTTCTGAGGTATTCCCACAGCAGTTCCCGCAATCGCTCCGGCAAGAACACCGTCCGCCGTTTTCCCTTGTTCTCCACCTCGGCCCGGCCGGTTCGCACCGCGTCCACCGTAATATACTGTAACTCCGACACCCGTATCCCCGTGGCGCAGATGGTCTGAATCATCAGCGCCAGCCGCTGGTTCCCAAGCCGCTGCGCCGCCTCCACCAGCAAGCAGTAATCCTCCCGTTCCAACTCCCTCTGTTCATCTAAAAACAACGCTCGCTGGATGCGAATTGGACGCACACACAGATCTCCACGCCCCCTATATCGCAAATATCCATTGACAGAGGCCAGCATCCCATTGACCGACGTCGGCACATGACACACCAGCAGTGTTTCCTTCCAGCCAATCAACGTTTCCTTGTCCACGCCACGTCCGTTCAGCCAGCATCGCAGCTGCTCCAAATCCCGCTCATATTTTAATATTGTGCCGGATGTCCGCTCCTGTTCCCGCAAATACACAACATACTGCCCAATCTCCTCCCGGGTCAATTTCATATCTTGCTGTTCCATAATGATATCCCTCCTTGTGGCATATCATTATTTTAACGGAATATCTGAGCCATATCCTGTAGCGGGTCTATATATTCCCTTATTTTTTTAGGTATTTGTAGCACCTGCCACCAGCTGCACTACGTTGTCATTAGAGTAGCGCTTGAAACAACTTGGCATTACAGCCACAACATTCTTAGGCTTCTTCCGGACATCGGTCTGGTTACTTTTTCTTATCTCTGAATTCACTCTCTAAATTTTGTTGCTTCTTCTGGATGACCCATTGTGAACCACGCCTCGGTCCAGCGTACGGGCGCACTTTCCCTTACGGGAAGGTGCGCCCGTTTCTCTATTGCACCGTATAGAGATTGGATGTTCGACCACCGTTATCCCGGTAGCGCGGGTCCCGGCGCAGATACCCGTGCCGCTCCAGATCGTTCAGCGCCCGCTTTACAGTGCTGCGAGACAGGTGCAGATCTGCCGCAATGGTCCGGATGCCCGGCCAGCAGTTTTCTTTCCGTCCGCAACGGTCTCTCAAGTACATATAGACTGCCCTAGCCCTATGGGGCAGTCGCTCATCAGCGTAGATCGTATCAAAGTAACTCATGTTTATCCCTCCTCGAACGTCTTTGCCCGCTTCTCTCGTTTCCCCCACTGCTCCTGCACATCGGAACGAGCATTGCGGTGGTATACACGCTCCGCACTGCTTTCACCCATCTCCTGCGCTTCAGAGGACTTCGGAAGGTGGGACTCCAGGTCCACCCGGTTGGCATAGGCCACCGCTCGGTTGGCCCGTTCCGGCACGGTGTACGGCTTTCCAAAGGTAATGCCCCAGTTCAGGAAGAGCTGGAGCCGGGTCCGCATAGGATGGGTTCCGGTTTTCATGACAATAAAGCTGCCCTTGGGAATGGATTTCAACTCGTCAGGTGTGAGCAGTGCCCGTTCCATCATCTGCAAACTTTGGCTGGGGTCATTCTTGCCACGGCTCACGGAGCCGGAGAGGACGGTGCGGCTGCCGAGGGCTTTGGACAGGACTTCTGCGGTCTGGCTGTTGGGAGCGAAACCGCCGAAGATGGTGTCTTGGCAGTTGTCCTGAATGATTTCGCAGCCCTCTTTGCCGTAGTTTTTCTCCAGCTGCGCCAGCGACTGAATGATGGGTACCAGTGTCAGCCGGCGAGAACGACCGGCAGAAAACAGGGGCAGAATGTCAAATGGCGGCATGGTTCCAAACTCGTCGCAGAACAGCACCACCCGATTCTTCAGCTTACCGCCGTTCTCATCGGCCACGACAAACAGCTCCCGGCTGAGATTCTGAATCATTAAGCCCGCCATGAAATTCTTGGTCGTGTCCTCCTCCGGCAAGATCAGGAAGATGGCGGACTTCTCCGAGGCGAACTTCTCAGCATCGATGGCGCTGTCAAAGCACAGGATCTGCTCCAGCTCGCTGTCCAGAAAAGCATTTAGCCGAGACAGTACTGTGGACATGACGGAGGCCATGGCCTGCTCCGCACTGTTGAGGGCGGCTCCAGCGAACCATCGTGCCTTGTGTTCCGGCGGCAGCTTACCCATCAAGAGCTGGAAGTGACTCTTGCCCTTGATGCCGCTGGGTTCCAGAAGATCCTGTACCAACTTGAACACAGAAACGATATGGCGACGCTCCTGGGAATGGTTTTCATCGGGCGGCAGGAACTCGGCCAGCATCAGGATGACAGAGATGAGCAGACCTTCCGCGGCATCGTAGAAGAAGGCATTCTGGCCACGGTTACTGTTATCACCATCCGGGTTGATGATGGTTTTGGACAAGATCTTTGTGTATTTTTCTGCCTTGGCACGGGCCGCAAGGTTGTTCGGGTCGCTTCTGGCAATGTCCATGTATCGGTTGACCAGCGTCAGCAGATTGTTGCCATCCGAGCGAGTGGGATTTCGCAAGTCGATGACGGAGATGTTGTACCCATAGCACCTCTTGGCAATGGTTCCATAGTTCCGAGCCAGGTCACCCTTGCTGTCAAGAGCCAGCCAACTCATGCCGCTGGCACAGGCATATTCCAGATTGGGATACAGAAAGTATGCTGTTTTGCCGATACCGGAAGCACCGATCAGCAGGCAGTGGATATCGTCGCTGTCCACCAGGGCGATGAGCTTTCCCTTTTTACCCTTGCACCCCAGCACCAGCCCCTGCTCTGCGGGGCGGTTACGACCGCTGCGCCATTCCCTGACCCGGAATGGAACATGGGCATAGATTCGCTTGATCTCCTTGGCAGTGGCCCATCTTGCGGTACCGTGTTGCCCGTCGCCCACCGTTCTGGACTTGATACCACTCAGGGTGTAGGTATGGGACAGCGTCGCAAGACCACCAAGCACCAGAAAGATTCCGGCGCCGACCAGAATTAGGAGTGCAACCTTTGCGTCTTTGATCTTCTCAAACAGAGTTATCCAAAACTCTGGCATGGCGCCGTCACCTCGCATTTCTGCTCTCTGATTCCGGTTAAATCATCATTCCAGTCTTTGTTTTCCGGAACGAGCCGTTCCACCGTGTAGTTTGCTTCCAACTGGTTCTTCATGCGCTGGTTGGCCAGGTGGCCCGCCTCATCATTGTCCATGCAAAGCAGCACGGTGTGGATCTGCGGCATCCGCTCCAGCATCTTCACTACCGGCTGGATGGAGGTACCACAGCAGGCCACATAGCTGTGGCGCTGCCAGTCTTCCGGATAGAGCGTGATGTAGGATAGCATATCGATGGGAGCCTCAAATACATAGAGGCTCCCATCTGTGCCTATGTGGTGAAAACTGTAGCGGGGATCACAGCCCTCCACATTGAGCCGGAAGGATTTACCGTAGCTGTTGGTACTCCGCTTGTGGGCGTGGCGTGGGATGCCTTCTTCGTCTGTGCCTACGAATACTGCATTGTGGTATTTCGCATCTTCATACAAGAGCTTTTCCCTGGCGAAGTGGGTTACCACACTTCGCTAATATAGACAAGGGCACAAAAGGATAAGGTACGGCGGGGGTTAGCCCGTCAGATTTTCCATTCGATTTCTACCTTTTCGTTTGTTGCCCGGATAACGGTTATCAATGCGTCCACCACCTGCCGCTTGTCCTCGAAGCTGACATTCTCCCAGTCGTCCAGATAGCCGGAAATGCTTTCTATCTTTTCGGCTGGCACAGCGTCCGCAGACAGCTTCGCAATCTCATTGGAAATGTCCTGCCGCCTTGCGTCCAGTTCCTCAATCCGGCTGTTTGCGTAGGAGAGCAAGACCGGGGTTGCTCCCGTCAGCGTGTCAAGCAGCTTTTCAATCTCGCTTTCCACCTGCGCCAGTTCCAGCCGCTTTGCCGCCAGCTTCGGGGAGATTTTCGCCGCTTTTTTCCGGCCTGTCAGCGTCTTAAAATCTTTCAGCTTCTTCACCATAGCCCCATAGACCACCGCTTCCAGTTCGTGCAGCTTTACACAGCCGCAGCCGGGGCAGGCCCCGCTGTCCGCATGGACGGTGCAGCGCATATAAAGAATACCGTTAGAGTGCGCCGACATGAGCGCATAGCCGCATTTTCCGCATTTGATTTTCCCCGCCATCCATGTATTCCTGGCTTTCCTTGCAGGCTGGTAAGTATGGCTGGCAAGCAGCTTTTTTCTGCATTTCAGCCACAGTTCAGACGGGATAAACCCCTCGCTGGGCGCAAGCACCAGCGTCTGCCCTTGCAGGTGTTTATGCTTGTCCTCCGTGTTGCCCTTGCCCTGATAATAATAGCAGCCGTTTGTCCCCGCAAAGTCGGCGGCGTCATTGTAAATATCCGTCCCCTGGCTCTTGAAAAACTCGTATATATCAAGGTCAGCCATGACATAAATCGGATTACGGAGAATGACGCTCAAGGTAGCCCTTGACAGTGGCCTGCCGTGGTAAGTGCGCATACCGTCCGCCGTCAGCTTCTTTGTGATGTCGTGCAGCGATACCTGCGGGTCAGCGTACATCTCATACATCTGCCGGACAAAGGCCGCTTCGGTTGGCTCGATTACCAGCTTCTTTGTGCGTACCCCGTCCATTACATACGGCTCTGTCCGAAAGCCGTAGGGCGTTTTACCGCCCATTTTGAAACCACGCTGGCAGCGGGAGTGCCATGCGTCCTGCACCCGCTTCTGTATCGTTTCCCGTTCCAGCTGGGCGAACACAATACAGATATTTAACATCGCCCGCCCCATCGGGGTGGAGGTATCAAACTTTTCCGTAGAGGACACAAACTCCACTTCGTACTTTTGGAAGAAGTCCATCATCTTCGCAAAGTCCAGTATGGAACGGCTGATACGGTCAAGTTTGTAGACAATTACTTTCCGCACAAGGCCGCTTTCAATATCACGCATAAGCTGCTGAAACTCTGGACGCTCCGTATTTTTCCCGGAATACCCTTTGTCTTTGTACTCTTTACAGTTCCCGCCTTTCAGTTCATATTTGCAAAACTCAATCTGGCTTTCAATGGAAATGCTGTCCTTTTTGTCTACCGATTGTCTTGCATAGATCGCGTCTATTCTGTTATTCATTTTGTCGCTCCTTTTCTTAAAAAAAGAAACGGAGCTGCTGACACTATGATTATACCGCCAGCAGCCCCGCAAATCAACGATGGCTTCGGAAAACCTTACGCCCCGGCTTCCTCATTCCGCCGCTTATCGGCATACTTGCGGAACACCTCATAAAGCTGCTGCTCCAGTTCCCGGCGTTTGACCGCTTCCTGCTCCGGCGTAAACACCGGGGAGAGGTTTTCCAGCGTGATTTCTTTACCTTGAAAAGTCACGACTTCGATTTCCTTTTTGTATCTGATATTGCTTATAAAATCACCTTTCCTTTCCATGCTGCCGCTGCTGCCGTTTCAGTTCCGCCAGTATATCCGGCGGGATACGGTCATGCCCCCATACCCGAATTGACGGACAGAAAAATCAGTCGTAAACTGGAATAGAAAGGGGCGAAAAAAATGGAACAGCAAAAGGACAAAAAAGGTACGCCGCCACCTCGCTA
>NZ_JBQKJT010000044.1:0-5866 GCF_052117125.1 Candidatus Avoscillospira sp. LCP25S3_F1
GAGAAAAACCTTCTGGCGGTTCAGGCAGCATGAACGAGCATCCACGAGAATAACCATGATTCATTCCGTTTTTTCTTCTTTTTTCGTGTCCGTTTTTCCGGGAAGGGCTCAGTCAACCAGCCGCCGTATATCATCCAGTTCGCTTTCCAGCTTTGCCCGTTCCATTGTGTTTTTCATCTTGCCTTTTTCGCTGGCCTTTGCCCTTGCTTCCAGCTTCTCGTTTTCCGCTAACAGGTCATTGATTGTGACCTTGTATTTTTTCAACTGCCCGGAGAAATTCTCCATCTGTGGGAACCACTTTTTCAGCATGGAGAGGGCTTCCTCTTTTTTCTTTCCGGCATTCAGCGGGTTAATGCCGTCCAGCGTGGCTTCAATGGCTCTTGCCTGTTTGGAGAGATTGACCGCCTGCTTAAACAAACGGGTGGGGATATGCTTCCTGCCTGTCTTGCTGGCGCTTTCCCCACGCTCCAAGTCGGGATATTTCTCCACCATATAGGCGTGAAAATCGTCCTGCCATTTTGTGAGGTTGGCTCTATTCCCTATAATCTCCTTTGCGCACAGGCGGTTGTCCTTTGTCAGCGGAACAAAGGTCAAATGCAGGTGGGGCGTTTTCTCGTCCATGTGTACCACCGCCGACACGATATTTTCCCGGCCTACCCGGCCAATGAGAAAGTCCGCCGCCCTCTGGAAAAACGCCTGTATCTCCTTTGGGGATTTCCCCTTGAAAAACTCCGGGCTGGCAGTTACCAGCGTATCGACAAACCGGGTGCTGTCCTTGCGGGTTCGGCACCCGGCTTGTTCAATGCGGCTTTTAATGAAATGGTAGTACCTGCCCTCCGGCTTAACAATGTGGAAATTGTACTTGCTCCGGCTGGTGTCAATGTCGGGATTGCTGGCGTACTGTTCCTTTTGCCGTTCGTGATGGGCTTCCAGCGGTTTTGCCGGATTGCCCTTGTGTTTTTCAAATCGCAAGATTGCGTGTTGTGCCAAAACCTATCAATCCTCCTTCCTGCGGACAATTCGGGGGCTGTTTTGAGGGCGGGGCATATAAACATACAGCCCCGCCCGTAACAGCACCTAAAAGCCCTTGATTTATGGGGCTTTTCCAGCCCCTATTTGTCCGTGTTCCAGCGGCGTTTCCTGTCGCTGGCGTTCTTCTGTTGTCTGCGTACCCGTCTGGCGCAGGCTTCACAGTATTTCGCCCGGTTGGAGCGTGGGATGAAAGCCGCCCCGCAGACAGCGCACCGCTTCACCCTGTCCCCGCAGTAGATCTCCGCTTCCAATGCCTTATCCAGCGGAAGCACCGCCCACCGAAACCATTTACAGCAGACTGTATAAGAAATCATTTGAGGACAGGCGCAGGTGTCCCCATCGTCAAGGGCGATACAGTTGCCGCCCTCGCAGTTGCAGCACTCCCGGCGAATGAGGGAATTTGCCCGTTTCCTTTGCGCCGGGGTCATGCGGTAGGGGGTGCCGTCCGGCTTACGCTCCAAAGACGGTAAATTTTTATATGGGTTACTTTTCATGTAGTCCCTCCGTTTTTCGCTTTTGCCGTTCTCCCCGAAAAGGCTTCCTGCCCCATTCCTGCGGCGTGTTCCGGCGTTGGCACGCTCCCCGCAGCTTCGGGACAACTTGTCCCGAAGCGACCTCTGGACAAAGTGTCCAGAGGTCCGGCTCCTTGCGGTGCTTCCCCAGCCGGGGTATTCCTTTTCGGACGGTCATTCGGTTTTCAAGGTGCTGTCCATCGATGAACTATCCTAAGTCTACACCTAAATGGCCGCCCGTCCCGTATATCCGAAAGGTAGGAAAACGGCTTGAAAAACAGCCTATTTCCACGCTCTCGGAATTGTGGTAGAATGAAAAAGGAATATGTAGCAGGGGGTGGAAATGAAATGTATAACCTAAATTGGTCAAGAAGTGACCTCACCCGGCAAAAGCTGGGGACGTTCTGTGAATACTACGCAAAAATGTCATTAGCCTCTTATGGAGTGAGCATTTATACTTCCGAGGTTGATGACCATGGAATAGATTTTATTGCAGAAAGCAAGAGAGGATTTTTGAAGTTTCAAGTTAAAGCCATTCGCAAAGGAACAGGCTATGTTTTTATGCGGGAGGAATATTTTGATATTTCAGACCAATCACTTTACTTGTTCTTGCTTTTGCTAAATGATGGCGAACACCCCATAGAATATTTAATTCCTGCGACCACATGGGATAACGACAGTAGTAATATTTTTGTTTACCATTCATACAAGGGCAAAAAATCGAAACCAGAATATGGCCTAAATATTTCTGCCAAGAACATTCCGCGGCTCGAAAGATTTAAGTTAGAAAATATGATAACGGCAATATAATGAGGAACAAAATATGGCTTTAACCATTCAAGAGCGCCTAAAAGACCTGCGTGTGGAGCGTGGATTGACACTGGAACAGCTTGCAGAGCAGACACACCTCTCCAAGTCTGCGCTGGGCAGTTATGAAGCGGACGAGTATAAGGACATCAGCCACTATGCCCTTATCAAGTTGGCGAAGTTTTACGGTGTGACTGCCGATTATCTGCTGGGATTGACCGAAACAAAAAATCACCCAAACGCCGATCTTGCAGACCTGCATTTGAGTGACGAATTGATTGACCTGTTGAAAAACGGGCGGATAGACACAGCTCTGTTTTGTGAGTTAGCCACACACAAAGATTTTGTGAAACTGCTGGCGGACATTGAAATCTATGTGAACGGTATCGCCACCGGGCAAATCCAAAATCTGAACGCATGGGTTGATGTGGCAAGGGCGGAAATCATGGAGAAATACCAGCCGGGGGAGCATGATAAGACCGCCTATCTGCTGAACGCAATCCATGTGCAGGAGGGCGAGTATTTCAGCCGCCGGGTACATGACGATATAGATGGTATCATGGAGGACATAAAGGAAGCCCACAAGGGGCGGGCAGAGAGTGCGCCGGAAAAATCTGTTGCCGCCGAACTGAAAAAAGATTTGGATGAGGTGGCAAACTTCAAGGGGAGCCGTTTGGAACAATGGCTGCTGATTTATTGCAAACAAAACCGACTGCCCTATAATCGTTTGACCGAAGAAGAAAAGCAATGGCTGATACGGATAGGTTCAAAGTCAGATTTTATGAAGTCACATATTTCAAAAAGAGGTAAAAAGAGATAGGGCAAACTATCTGAAAATTATCACACGTTCCCATACTGTTGTCGCCATAATAGTGTACAATAGAAGTAGGTGGTGAAATAAATGCAGAATTATGATATTTTAGCGTATGGATTGACGAATAGGGAAATGGGTCAGCTTCAAAAAATTATCCCACAAAATTCTTCTGCATTTATCACGGAATGTTCCACCGACTTAATTGCCACTCCCGTTAGTGGAATTATAGTAAGGTTTAGCAAACTGTCGGGCGGCGAACGAAACATGCTCCTTGATTATTATTCTGAAATTGGAGATTTTTCCGAGGCAGTAATTCTAATAGGAGAAATTTCCCTGCCACCCAATTTACGTCGTAAGATCAATGTATTTTCCAGCTTTGAATTGATGCAGCAACAAATCAAATTTATACTTATGGACGCATATCGCAAACAAAAAAAGTATAAAAATTTCAGTATCATTGTGGCGAACACTCTATTTGTACTAAGTGCTATTAAAAAAACACCTGGTATCTCAACAAGAGAATTAGCTGAAAAATTAGAGGTATCAGAACGCTCTGTGCAACGATACATTGAAACACTTCGGATTGCAGGAGAATGGATTGAGTATGACACAGCATTAAAAGGCTGGAAATTGAGCGTTGGCAAATCGGTTCTATGGGATGATTTCTAAAAATGCGGGAGGATTTAGAATGGAACGTACAGAGAAATATATAAGCGATATTGAATTGCTATTTCAAGAATGGAAAAACAAAGCACCTTCTGATGATATTAACCACAGTAAAAATGTGTTCATTCGAGACGGTATTGTTTGCCCGGAGCAGTGGTTTTCCCAAAAAGTGCGCCCCTTGTTTCTGCTCAAAGAAGCATATCACGGAACAGGCGACTGGGATTTAATAAAGGATCATTTGCTAACCAAAGAAAAAATGGGAAAGCACATTACATGGAAAAGGGTATCTCAATGGACGCAAGGACTACTACATACATCAACCACCTATTTATGCCCGTTTAGAGACGAAGCGGCTATGCACTATTTTGGAAATGAGCAGCTCCGCCAGATTGCCGTTGTCAATGTGAAGAAGAGTGACGGAGCGAAAGACTCCGAGAAAGACAATATTTTGCAATATGCACAATACGATTGCGCAGAATTACGTCATGAAATCGAACTGATTGACCCAACTATTATTGTGTGCGGATATACCATAACATCTCTCAATATCATTTTGGGGTATAACATCAAAGATAAACAAAACTCTAACCTTTACTATTTCACACGGCTGAATGGTCACGATGTCATTGTGCTGGACTATTATCATCCGTCAAATCGTTATCCAGATATAATGAATTATTATGGGCTGATTGGAAGTTATCAGCAAGCACTTATATGTCAAGAAAAGGGTTGTGTGTAAAATGACTTGTATTAAAGCTGATATTCAAGTTCCATGTGAATTGGCTTATGATGAGGTCTGGCACAGTGAAAATGGACTGATTAAAGTTTCGAAAGACGGATTGTGGGGCTTTATAAACGAAAAGGGAACCATTGCCATTCCTATTGAGTATGATACAGTATCTCAGTCCAATAATGGCCTGATATGTGTTGAGAAAAACGGATTGTATGGACTTCTTGATGTAAATGGAAATGTTCTCATTCCATGCATTTATGAAGAAGAATTTCATTTTCGCTCAAAGAATTTATGGGGTAAAAAAGACGGAAAATATTGCTTGCTAAATATAGCTGGAGCGCATATCTCCGAAGATTGGTTTGATGAAATATGGTGCGGCTATGACGATTTATGTGCTGTGAGGGTCGGCGGGAAATGGGGCGTTGTTTCCGAAATAACAGGTGAACTCCTTGTCGATATAAGTTATCAGCAAGCCTATCCTATTTATGGTAAGTTGATAAGAATAAAGCTACAAGGGAAATGGGGATTGTTGCACCACAGTGGGTATGAAATTTTACCACCTATTTACTCCGATATACGGGAAAGCAATACTGGGGTGATTTGCGTTAAGAAAGACGGCAAATGGGGGATTGTAAAACTATCCATGAAGGAGAAATAAGAAAATATCATGCGTGGAAGATAGCAAAGCCAGCCGAGCCAGTCAACGGTCAAGATGAACGGCGCATTTCATGCGCCGCCGTTGACAGTCCCGCCTATCTTTGCTAAAAGGTAATCAAGGCGGGAAAGCCGTAAAATGGCTTCCCCGTCCATTTCGATTTTGGGAAAAGAAACGCTCTAAAATCAGAACGGGTGCGGCCAAGCACTTTTAGGGATTGGCCGCCTTGTCTACCCATTCAGCGGGGCGGCGGGCGTTGGTCAAGGCCGGGTGTAACCCGTTCATTTCAACCTTGACGGTTGCCCGTTGTCCTGCTACTTTTCCGGGAGTGTGGACAACACTTCGGGACACTTTGTCCACAAGTTAGAGCGTAGGACGAGGGACGGGGGCTTTCATATACCTGCCGCCGTTCTCTGAAAACAGCCCGTTTTTTTGCTTATTCCCATTCGCAAAAATCCCGCCTGTTTTCCTGCCGGAGCAAACGGGGCGCAAGAAGCACCGCACCCCGTTTCCCCCGGCAGCCACGCCAGCAGGTATACTGGAAAAAATTCGAGCTTGTACTACACCGCAGGACAAAATAAAAGTAGGGCTTGAGGCAACCGGGCATTACAGCTACAACATTCTTGGGTTTCTTCTGGACAACGGTC
>NZ_JBQKJT010000045.1:0-4844 GCF_052117125.1 Candidatus Avoscillospira sp. LCP25S3_F1
ACGGGCGTTTTCTTCTGGGGTGCGATTCTTTCTGGCCATATGTAAAACCTCCAATGTGGTGCTTCTATTCTACACCACTCAGGAGGTTTACACAAAACTTAGGATAGTCTCTTATAGTCATGTAGTTTTCTTCAAAGTTCCTTTGGTACATACCCATGTCTAAGGAATAATTAAACTGGCCAAAAATACCGCATTGAAATATATGCGGATAAAAGAAACGATGTTCACACAGATCCCCAGTGGGATTATCCCATAGCTTTCCAGAAAAATATGCTTCTGGATTTTCACGGATTTCATCTTTATACATAAAAAATTTACATAGGTCGTTCATCCATAGATACTTATCTACGAAGACCTCTCCTTGATATTGTTCAATCCACTCCTTTACCTGTGCATGAATATCTCGAATATCGGGATTCAAAAAGAATGGATTTACAAACCATAAGTCATCTTCACTTTGAATCAGCATATGATTTAAATCCCACGGAGACTCTGCGGAATCGACAATAGCATTCAATGCTGACTTATCAAGTACAATCCGTGGGTACTTTGCTTTGGAGCTTTCAATTTCTACTGCATGAACCAATCCTTCACTCACAATGTAAAAATCGCCATTTGTTGTTTCAGAAACGTGCTTACCATATCCTATTCCACCGCGAAATACAAATTTGGAACTCGTCATAAAAGACATTATGTTGCATATTTTGAACAACAATGTTTTCCAATTCGAAGACGATAGAATAATTGAATCAGAAAAGCAGCAACTTTGTACAGACGAATTTGCTGCTTGATGCCACGGCAGAGCTGACTGAACAGCTTTTACTAGTTCATCGTGCATTTTATCTAAACTATGATATGCACCAAAATAAGACCGATAGTAATGTAGAGCAGATTCAAAGTTTTTCACGTTTTCTTTAAATCCCAATATATCAATAAACGCACAATATTTATTTTCAATGCACATATTCTTCTCCCTTGTAATCTTTATGACATGACTATATTACTTGCGTGGCAGCTTCAACGTAGACATCTGCACTTTTTCTACGCTGCGGCGTTAGCATTGATCTGGTCGATGATACCCTTAATACCTGCCCACAGTGATATGTCCGTAAAAACTTCCACGATACTGCCCTGGTCGGTAAAGGGCGGCTCCTGGAGAACAGACAGGTCTTTCATCACGCCGTTATGGACGATGTACTCCACAATCTGATTGACAAAGTAGATTTGTCGGCTGTCCAGGTTGACATCATTGAGATACTGGGCAAACGCTTCCTTGGCGGCATTCATGTCCATACCCACGATTTCCCGGACAAATTCACCCAAGGGCTTCTGTCCAATCTCCGCTTCATAGTCCTGTTTGGTACCCACCTCACTCCAGAGAATGGTTTCCAGTTCCTTCACATCCGCAGCAGTCAGCGGAACATTAGAGCGCAGTTTGGCAATGGCCGCATTGTCCTGGTGCTGCCGGACATAGAATTCTGCCTTGGCCTTGTAGTTTTTCAAATCATCGTTCTCCAGCTCCGATTCCTTCCACTCCACGGACAGAATATCGTCTATAAAATTGGTAGTATACACCTCACCACCCCGCGGAAGGTACTTCATCAAGCCACGCAGGCACTCCCGGATGTGTTCAAACTCATTGATGCCAGCGGTGTCCAGATAGTCGGTGTGCAGGATTTTCTCAATCAGTTCCGACTGAGCCCGGATTTCCGGGATATTGGCCACGTTTGCCACGCCTGTGACCTTTTTAAAGAGATCGGTACGGGCCTTTGCATACTTCTTCCCCACAAGATAGGCCAGTTCGATGCCATACATCAGCGCATCAAACCGCACGGCGCTGGCCTCGTCCTCATCCGGCTGGAGCAGTGGCGCCACCTCGTCCCGCAGATGCAGGGTATCCTCATAGCTGAGTGTCGTGTAGCTCTCCGGGTCTGCAAACTTTTCTACATACCGCAGATGCTGCCGCACGGCAAAATTCTCCCGGTCCAGCTCCTGCACCTTGGCCAGCATCTCCCGCACCAGCGTTTCCCGAAACAGGATCAGTTCTTTGGTCTGGTAGGCTAAATCCTGAAGTTTGTAGACAATCTGCGCTTTCAGATAAAAAATTGCACTTTGCAGGGCCATCTGATTGGCAGAGGCTTTGCCCTTATTCATGCGGAAAAACTCAAAGTTACCGCACAAATCGAAGATATAAAATTTCTCTTTGTCCTTTCCGTCTATGAGCCCCGGACACAGTCGGGTGCCACGGCCAATCATCTGCCAGAACTTGGCCTTACTCATGACTTTTTTAAAGAACACCAGATTCAGCACCTCCGGCACATCAATGCCGGTGTCCAGCATATCCACGGAAATGGCAATCTGGGGCAGCTTCTTGGGGTCGGAAAACTCGTCAATGGCGCTTTGCGCATAGGTCATACGGTTGTCGATGACCTTGGCATACCCGTGCAAATGGGGGTATTCTTTGCCGAATACCTCCAGAATCTTTTCTGCATGGTTGTGGGTCTTGGCAAAAATGATTGTCTTACCCAGCTTTTCCCCGTAGTCGATTTTCAGGCCGTTTTCCATGAGAAGGTGGAGCGCCTTGCGGATGGTGTCTTCATTAAACACCCACTCATTGAGTTTGGACGAGCTGCTCCGCTCCGGCAGCTCCCCGTTTTCGTCGGTAAATGTGTTCTCGTATTCTTCCCGCTCCTCTGCGGGTAAATCGTCGTAAGCAATGCCTTCTTCCAGGAATTTCAGCTTACTCTCCACTATGAGAAAGTCCACCAGAAAACCATCTTTAACCGCCTGGGCCAGTTCATAGCCGTAAGTGGGTACACCTGTATCCAGTTCAAAAACATCATAGGTATTCTTGTCAATCTCATCCTTGGGCGTAGCAGTCAGGCCTACCAGCGGTGCGTCAAAGTAATTGAAAATATCCCGATACTTGTTGTAGATGGAGCGATGGGCTTCGTCACAGATGAGCAGATCGAAGTGGCCCACGGTGAACAATTTGCCTTCGCTGTCCTCCATGGTATCGATGCAATTCATCATGGTCTGATAGGTGGAAAAGACGCAGCGGGCCGAACCGTTCGTTTTTTCCTCGCACAGATTGGTGACTGACAAATCCGGCAGCAGATTGACAAAGCTGCGCTTGGCCTGGGTGACTAGGGACGTACGATCTGCCAGAAACAGAATATTTTTCGCCCAGTTATGCTCCAGCAGCACCTTGACCAGTGCAATGACGGTTCTGGTCTTACCGGAACCGGTAGCCATGACCAGCAGGGCTTTCCGATGATTCTGCCGGAAAGTCTGGCACACCGCCTTGATGGCTCCCTCCTGGTAATAACGCCCGGCGATCTCCTTGTCCACCTGGATGTATTTTAGGCTTGTCCGCATGGCCCGAAGATTGAATAGTTTTTCCAAATCCCGCTTGGAGTAAATGGCAGCCACTTTCCGCTCCGGGTAGGCCCCGTCATCCATACGGGTATCAAAGCCGTTGGTCAGAAACACCACCGGACGGCGGCCATACTGCTGTTCCAGCAGGTCGGCGTACAGTTTGGCCTGCTGGCGTCCCTTGGCCGGGTCCACACAGGTGCGCTTGGCTTCAATTACGGCCAGGGGGCGGTGAGTGTCATCGTGGAGAACATAGTCCGCATAGCCCACTTCACTTTTATTGGGCATACCGGGCAGCTCCACTTCGTTGATCCAATCCTTCCCCTCCGTCCATCCTGCATCGATCAACATGGCGTCAATATACAGCTTGCGCGTTTTGTATTCGGAGAGATCCAGGGGCTTGGGCGTGTAGGACTTCTGCTGTGTTTCCCGGCGGGCAGTGAGTTCCGCCCTGAGCGCCGCGTTTTCCGCCATAAGGGCGGCAAGATCAACCTCGGCTCCTTGCTCCAAATAGCACCCCTCCGCCCCATGCTGGGGCACCTCCCCTTGAAAGGGGAGGCTCTGAGTAGGCGCAGCCGACTGAGGGGTACTCCCCTCCAACAACGCCGGGTCAAATGCTCCAGGCGTATAAGTTGTCCCATAACAGCAGGCCACAAAATCCATGAAGTACCAGAGATTCTCCAGGCACAGCGCCGCCTGCTCTGCTGTGATTTTCTTCCCCGTATGGGCGGCGTTGTTACCCGTCCGGCGTATGTAGTCCATGCGCCGCCACAGGTCACGGTCTACAATGGCCCGGAAATCCTCCGTGTCCATAAGGCTGGCCAGCCGGACATCATAGGGCATGACCAACCCACCGTCCACGGAGTACATCCATTTCACGGCAAATTCCATGCAGCGTCGGCAGTTCAGCGCACAAGCCGCCGGGTCGATGGTATAGATTTTTTCGGCAGAAACCGCCACCTCTCCGAAAGTAGCAAATTGAGGGTCAGAGAGAAGAAAATCAAAGTTAGTCATATCGTTCGCCCCCGAATCAGTTGATCTAAATAGGTACAGACACCGTCAAAATTACGGTCAATGTCCCGATTGGAAAAGCGTACCACTTGCAAGCCGAGATTTTGCAGAATGGCCGTTCGTTCCGCGTCATAGGCCATGCCCTGCGGCTCGTAGTGCTGGGAGCCGTCCAATTCGATGACCAATTTAGCCGACGCACAGTAAAAATCCACAATAAAATTGGAAATCACCCGTTGCCGGTATACTTTTACCGGATAATTGCGGAGAAAATCATACCAGAAGTGCCGCTCCTGGGGCGTCATTTGCTTGCGTAACGTCCGTGCGTTGGGGACAAGATTTCTGTTGTATAGGGCAGCACCGCACAATTGCTGAGGCAAGCGCTGTCGAATCACCCATCAGGCAGGAAACCATAGGCTTCCCGGCGCATTTCTTCGCGAGAGCGCACAACTTCAAGCCGC
>NZ_JBQKJT010000046.1:0-4800 GCF_052117125.1 Candidatus Avoscillospira sp. LCP25S3_F1
ATCTACTTTTCAAACTTTTTCGGAGGTAACGGCTATGAGTAAAAATCGTGAAGAAAGGGCGAATTATTATCTTTACATAGATGGACAGGCTGTGCCGGTAAGCGAACAGGTTTACCGTGTGTATCAGCACTATGAGCGAAAAGAAGAATACTTTTCCTACGATCTGAAAACGGAGAAGTTCCAGAAAGACACCGCAACTTTTCTGCCCAGCAGAGAGGATTCCTATGAGCGCCTGCTGGCAAAGGACAAGCAGTTTGCTACTTCTGGTCAACCCGTGGAGGAACAGGCGGTCTCGTCCGTTTGGCTGGAGGGATTATTGGAATGTTTGTCAGAGGATGAGAGGATTATTCTCCACAAACTGTATTTCGAGGACAAGTCAGAACGGATTGTCAGCATGGAGCTTGGAATTTCCAAAACAGCTCTGCATCAGCGCAAAGTCAAGCTGCTCCAAAAATTAAAAATTTTTTTGGAAAACATGGGAAAAGCATAGACCAAAACCACTCTCCCAACGGGGAAGTAAGTGAGAGGGTCTATCTCTCTCATGCAGCTTGACAACTGAATAGACGGCATTTCCGGTACATAACCCATGTACGAGCGAATATGAAACGCCGCGAAGATGGAGCAGTCAGGGAGGTGATGAAAGAACTGCTTCGGAGCGATCTACGATTTCATAAAACGGATTGTGGCAGATTCGGCGCGATGACTGCATGGGGGCTTAAAGATACTTCCTCACGGCCTCCTAAAGACTTGGGAGGAACCCTGCGGCGCACGAGTAAAACGACGCTGCGGAGTTATGACAGCCGCGCCAGCGGAGACCGGAATGTCCCCATCGTCAGGGGTGCGTGGCAAATGTGGCGAGCAATAACCAAACTACAATACAGCAGCCGTACCGATTAGCAGGTTCGCATATCCCCTCAACTTTATCGGTGCGGCTGCTTGTCTTTATATGAATTGAGACAACCTGTTTCCTCATATCTTATGAAGAAACAGGTTTTTTGACTGGAGGTGCGTCAATATGGATCAGAGGAATACCCCTATAACCTCCTACAAAGAGGTGAAAATCGGGAAAACCATTTACCGTGTGACCAGCTTTTTTTCGGGTGAAAAGGAACTGGGAAAGACTTTGGAGCAGCTGGCTGTCCGGCGCGCCATGTCGGAGGTTTCCACACCTGCCAGCTGCTCTGCACACACGGCTACATAGTCACACCATCCTCCCGGCTTTGCCGCATACTTGCGCGGCGATGGATTCTCCGCTACGATGTTCATACAGGGATATTCCCTGTGGAGCCATCACGCCGCACGAGGTATGGAATCTGGATAATCGGGAGGGAAAATAAAGATGGCTACAAAAACATACAACGTCGGCATCTACTGCCGTTTGAGTAACGACGATGAACGCGACGGCGAATCCGTCAGCATCGAGAACCAGAAACTGCTGCTTCAGAACTATGTGCGGCAGCGGGGCTGGAATGAAATTGATACCTATATCGACGATGGATATTCAGGTACGAATTTTGACCGTCCTGGGGTCAAGCGGCTGATTGAGGACGCCAAGGCCAAGCGGATCAATGTGATTCTGGTCAAGGACCTGTCCCGTTTTGGCCGTAACTACATTGAGTTCGGGCAATACACGGATTACTTATTCCCATCTCTGGGCTGTCGGTTTATCGCTCTGAACAACGGCATTGACACGGAAAGCACCAATGGCAGCACCGATGTCATGTGCTTTTTGAACTTATTTAACGAATTTTATAGCCGCGACACCAGTAAGAAGGTCAAAGCAGTCAAAAAAGCCTGTGCGGAAAACGGGAAATTCATGGGAACCTATCCCGCCTACGGCTATAAGCGGGACCCGGCGGATAAGCACCATCTGGTGATCGACGAGGACACCGCCCCGATTGTGCGCCGTATCTTTGAGATGCGGGCAGCCGGAACAGGGTTTCACGCCATCGCCGTCACGCTGAACGAGGAAGGCATCCCATCCCCCGGTGTGCTGTACTACCAGCGCAAAGGTCAGAGCGATCCGCGCCGGGTCAACCACAAATGGGCAGACCAGACGGTGAAAAACATTGTCCGCAGCGAGGTTTATATCGGCAACATGGTTCAGGGAAAGACCGGAACGCTGTCGTATAAATCCCGTAAACTCATCAATAAGCCGGAGGAAGAATGGATTCGTGTGGAAGGAACCCATGAACCGATTATCTCACAGCAGCTGTGGGATACCGTAGTCAGCATTGATAAAAAGAAGGTGCGGAAATCTTCTTCCGCTGACGGTTACAGGAGCATCTTCACTGGCCTTGTGTACTGTGCGGACTGCGGTTTCAAAATGAGAAATCAGGTGGAGCGATTCACCTATAAAGACGGGACGCCGGGGCGGTACAGCTCCTTTATCTGTGGGAACTACTCCCGCAGCGGCAAAGGTGCCTGTACTATCCACACCATCTATGAGAATGTGCTGACCCATCTGGTGCTGGAGGACATTCGGGAAAAGGCTCGTTTTGCGGAATATGACCCGGAACAGCTGGTCCAGCAGATTATCCGCTTAAAGGATAAGGAAGCCAAAAGCCGCCTTTCCTCCTGTGAACAGGAGCTGAAAACATACACGGCGCGGCTTTCCGAGCTGGAACGGCTGATGCAGAATCTCTATGAGGATAAATGCGCCGGAACCATCCCGCAGACCGTTTTTCAAACCCTGATGCACAAATATGAAGCAGAACGGGCAGAAAAGTCCGAAGCAATCCCGGAACTGGAACGCAAGGTCAAAAGCTACCTGGAAAACCGCACGGATGCGAACCGCTGGCTGGCTATTATCCGCCGGTACACAGAGATTACCGAGCTGGATGAATCCATTCTCTTTGAACTGGTAGACCGCATTGAGGTTGGAGAAACCAAAAAAGTGGGCGGCCAGCGGGTTTGTGACCTCCGCGTTTACTACCGCTATGTTGGAAATGTGGACGCGGCGCTGGCAAGGGATATTGCCGCAAGCGAAAATATCCCGGAAGAAAGGAGGCTGCCACTTGAAGAAGCAATATAAGGTCGGCATCTACTGCCGCCTGAGTGTGGACGATGCTTCCAATTCCGCAAAGGCAAAGAACTATATCCCCGGCGATGAATCCACCAGCATTGAAAATCAGTATGAAATCCTCTCCAGATTTGTTATGCTGAATGGCTGGATGGAGGTCAAGACTTATCGGGACGATGGGTACAGCGGTGGAAATTTTCAGCGGCCCGGATTTTTGGAAATGCTGGAGGATGCCCGCCACGGCCTGATTAACCTGATCCTGGTCAAAGACCTGTCCCGTTTGGGGCGTGACTTTGTAGAGGTAGGCCGCTATACGGATGTGATTTTCCCGTCCCTTGGCTGCCGGTTCGTGTCTGTGCTGGACTGTCTGGACAGCGAGGGCGACAACACCGATATGCTGCACTTCCGCAGTCTGATGAACGACTACCATCTGAAAGACTTGTCGGGAAAAATCAAATCAGTGCTGTACTCCAAAAAGAAAAGCGGCCAATACCTGACCGCCTATGCTCCTTACGGATACCGCAAGAGTGATGAGGACAAACACCGGCTGGTGGTGGATGAAGAAGCCGCCGCTGTGGTGCGGGAGATCTACCGGATGCGCTATTCAGGCATGGCCTACGGCAAGATTGCGGCGGTGCTGAACAAGAAAGACATCCTTTCTCCCCGCTGGCACTGGGAACTGCACTACGGAAAAAAAGGCATCTGCAAATACTCCAAACTTTGGACCTATGCCACGGTGAAAAACATCCTGAATGACACCGTTTATCTCGGCATAGTCACACAGAACCGCACCGGCTCCCGTTCCTACAAGGACAAAACCATGATACAGAAGCCGGAAACGGAATGGATTTGCCACGAGGATGCCCATGAAGCAATCATTGACCGGAAACTGTGGGAGGCGGTTCAGGAAAAGAACCGGGTAGTCAAACAGCAGGTAGCAAACCGTGCCGACCCTCTGCCTGCCCTGTTCACCGGCAAACTGGTCTGTGCTGATTGCGGGCATCCCCTGGTAGCCACCCGCGAGACCCAGCGCAGAAAAAACGGGACATCCAAGCGGTATGTTTCCTATATCTGCTCACACTTTGCCACCACCGGACACAGCGCCTGTTCCTGGCACCGGATTTATGAAATCTCTCTGAAAACGCTGGTACTGAATGAAATCCGGGCGCACAGTCAAGCGGTGGCACAGGATGAAAACGAGGTGCTGGACAAGCTGAAACAGCAGATTCTTTATGGAAGCACCGCAAAGCAGGAAGATTCCAAACTGGAAATCAGCCGACTGCGGCGGCATATTGGAGAACTGGAACACATGACCGTCAAACTCTACGAGGATAAGGTCAGTGGCACGATCAATAGCGATACCTTTGCTATTCTGATTCAGAAAAGCGAACAGGAGCGCATACAAAAGACTGACCGCTTAGACACACTTCTGGCAGAGGAACGAAAAGCCCAGCAGGAGGTTGAAAATATCCGGCAATGGGCAGGCATCGTCCGCCGCTATCTGGATGTGCAGGAGCTTGACCGGGAAATCGTTGAGGAACTGATTGACCACATCGAGATCGGGGAACGCTCCGTTATAGACGGTCAGCGTCACCAGGACATTAAAATCTTTTACCGCTTCGTAGGTGTGGTATAATGGGAAAAAGAAAAGACCCGGCTGCGGTCCGGGCATATACCTGACAACATTCTATAAAAACGGTTTGCGATTGAACCGCATCGCTTTGTCGAAAAAGAGTGATTCAGCAGAACACCCTTCCCAAACAGCTTATGTTCTTCAT
>NZ_JBQKJT010000047.1:0-4602 GCF_052117125.1 Candidatus Avoscillospira sp. LCP25S3_F1
CTGCGCCAACTCATCACTAAGCGCAGACATTGTCATCTGTTTATCCATGGTCTTATTATATCACTTCTGGCAGTATCGCGCCTACTTTTCTGTGCGGTATTGCCTTAAAATTAAAATAGCGCTTTTCGGATTTTCTCTTCCTTGTCTTCTATCATTTCTTTTAAGAATTCTTCAAAACTTTGCTTAGGGAAAACTTTATTTTCAAAATGTCCCCACAATTCTCTTGCTATTGGACTATGGTTTTGCTTAAACGCAGAGAAACTATTTTTATAAATTGAGACTGGAATTGCGTCATACAAAACTTTTAATTGGTCTAATTCATCTTCTAATGTAATATCCTGACGTACTCGCCGCCTAGCCTCAAAACTGCGAGTAAGCACTTCTTGCAACTCATCATAGTTTATGAGATCGGTCTTGCTTCCTCTGCGAATATAAATTTCACCACGCTTTATTTTTTCATTTTCCCGTTGCCCGTCACTTTCACAAATTATAGGCAAATCACCTATTTCAACGGAAATAAAAATCACTTGAAATTTTTTCCCTTTCAATGACCCGTATACATCATTTTCGTAGAAGAAATTTTTTATTTCAATATATTTTCCTATTTTTTGTGGCAGATATTTTTCCACTATTTTAGAAAAGTCAGCGGGATCATATATTTTGTCTTCTGCAGAAATGCCACTAGCTACTATTGTCCCATTATCGTTTTCCGAAACACCAATAACAATACACCCACCGCCAGAGTTTGCCATTCCAATCATTATTTTTGCAAGCTTAACATCACTTATCCATTTCCCCTTGAACTCAACTTGAGAGCCCTCACCTACATTTTTCTCAAGAAAATCACTAAATGCTTCTAAGGTAGGCTCTTTAAAAAAAACAAGCAAATCATCTTTGGTCATATTATCAATACTCATATTTTACCCCTACTTATATGGAAGAATATATCTTTATTTTCTGTTATTTTACTATCATAGAGTTTCTACGTCAAATTATTTTCTATATTCGGCTGCTATTATGCAAAAAAGAAAGGACAGTAATTAATGGCCACAACCTATAATAACGTTTCCAAGCAGCGGCCTAGAGCTAGCCATTTAAAGGACGGGTGATTGTTTTGATTATGGGCAGGAGCCGAAGAAAACCTAGAGCAGAGCAAATGTGTCCTTTTGTCGCCACTCAAACAGACCGTCAACACATTCATAACAATATCAACCATAGCTCCACTCAGTTGGATTACTCCCACAAACTCCAGGATTTAACTGGTTAGGACTGACGGTGCAGCGGCGCTCTGACCGCGTGTGTTTGGAAAATGATCTGTCTGTAATTACCAACCACAAGTTTCATAGCAAGGGACGCTTTCTCCGCCACGGGGTGTGGCTGAGGACGGACCGTCAGCCTTTCTACAAGAAAAGGCTTCGGGTGGCTCTGAGATACCCGTTCCAAAGTCTTGGATAGATTTTATGCCTTTCAGCAGATCATGGAGGAGTATGGCCATGCAATCAAGCAAAGCTGTGGCTTTAATTATGGATATACAGAGGCGGCTGCATTCCGGGGAAGGTCTGACCTATGGGCAATGGGCCAAGGCATATAAGCTCAAACAAATGGTTGCGGCGTAGCAATTTATTTAGAAGTACCTGAACCTTCAGTTAGTTTACCACTCAGACTGACTTTGCCTATGGATTCCCTTAAATGTATCATACGTAAACTTTGTTTTCAATCTCGTCTAGAATAGTACCAGCCAGATAGACGGACTCTGGTAGGTCGTTGCTTTGAGTATACTTTAAATGTCCATAAAATAGTACAGTATAAATCATATAATATATAATGTCTATAACGCATTCTTTAGGACAAGGTTGAGGGGTGCTATACAATAAGAGCTAAAGAGCCAGCAAAATGTAGAGAGTGCATGTTTTATTATTAGAGGAAATTTCGAATATGGAGGGCACATGTTTTTTGCTAATAATATTTATAGAGAGCGGGTTCATATCGACAATGCTGATGCAGGACAGGATTATTTCTGCCCTGCCTGCAAAGGTAAAATGATTCAAAAGCGTGGTAATGTTAATGCGCATCATTTTGCACATCACGCTGGCCGAGATTGTGATCCATGGTATGCAGGAAAATTATCAGCTTGGCATAGTAAAATGCAATCTTATTTTAAGCCAGAAGCTCGGGAGGTTATTATATGGAACCAGCAGCATACCGAATATCATATAGCAGATGCCGTGCTGGAATTTAATAATCAAAAGTATGTTTTCGAATTTCAGCATTCTCCTATATCTCAGGAAACTTTTTTAAAGCGTTCAGATTATTATGTTCAATGTGGATATCGCATAATTTGGGTATTCGATTTCTGTAACCCCCAAAGGCCAAAAACAATTTTTATAGCTGACGATGATGATGAAACGATCAAACATTTGGTATGGACAGGCAGAAACAGGACTAGATTTATAGACAATATTAATTTTTCCAAATATAATAACCGCTTGAGAATAATATTTCATATTCAAACAGGAGTAGGTAAGCAGACACAAATTGATATGGAAGATTATTATCCATGGAGTAAATGGGAATATATCAATCCGACTCATAAAGATTATTGTTTTGCCCGACTATGTTTAGAAGAGTTTACCAGTACATCTGACTTTTGGGCGCAATATTATTCAGAAGAAGAGTTTTATAATAGACTTCGGCACCTCAATTATGCCAAAGATTCCACCAGCGGGTAAGCTGCTGTCTAATCCAATTATTACTGGACGAAAAGGGACAGGCAGTTTTATGATTGATTGGAGGGGGAGGGGATTGGGCATTATTTTGCCCAATCCTCATCTGCCGGATAAAACTGGGCCAGGATTTGCATGCATTCCTGTGACGTGTACCCCCAGAGGATAGAACTGAGGGCCTCTACAGCTTTTTTACGCTTTCGATAGTAGGTGGGAAAACTGATGTCCTGCATATGGGGCCGGAGCTGTTCGATAATCTCCTCTGCGTTTTTGAGCTGCTGGGGGGAGAGGTAGGTAAAGTACAGAATCCAGTAGAATTCCTCGCCATTTTTATGCCGGGTACGGAGAAGCTCCACCGAACGATCGAGCAGGGAAAGCATTTTCTGGCTTCGTTCAATGCAGCGTGAGTGATCCTCAATCTGCGTCCCGCCCAGATCGGCGCCGGCCAGATAAACAGACTCCAGGAAATCTTCGATATTGCTCCCGTATTCCACCTCGAACTGCTTTTTGAGCTGCTGCACGGATAACTCCAGGCTCCAGATCACATCCCGGTATTTTTTGAGCAGCTGCCAAGTGTCATGGTAGCGTGGATCGTCCTCAACTTTTTTCACGGTAGATTTTTTAATCATCATGATTCACCTCTTCCGGCACAATGTTGGTTGAAAGAATAAACACATACCTCGGCCTATCCGAACCGCAGAAAATCTCCATTCGGAACTTTAGCGGTGGTTCATTAGGTAGTACCATATACTCACCCTTTCCATCGTCGGATAATGGATATAACTTAGAGGAGCAATGGGGGCATTGCGCACACGGAATCCCTTGACGTTCCAGCAGTTGCAGCACTTTATGCACAATTTCATCCACAAGCGATTTTGAAACGATACTGGGCTCCGTTGAAACGCAGGAGACATCTTCCTTTGCATCCTGCTCCGTATACGACTGCGGGATCTTGATGTTCAAGGAAAACGCGACTTCGGACTTATCTACCATGACATCAGAAATCTGGAACATGGTTGACAGGTAGTTTTGAAGATAGATGGCTGTGCCGTGACGACCAGGGAAGGTCATCATCGTGATATGGCCCAGTTTGGCCAGCTTCTTCAGTACGCGGCCAACGGTTGCTTTTGAAATTCCCCAACGGGCGGCGAGGTCAGCATAAGACAGCAGGGGACTGCCGCTGCCATTGCGGAAATAGACCACTGGGCCCGAGAAGGACCCCAGCACGCGCTCATCGTTGTAAATTGCCGAGATCCAGAGATCCAGAAGGATATCCATTTCAGAACACCGGCCAGCGCTGATGAGATCGGTGGCCGTGGAAATAGGGAGGAAGTAGAACCCGGTATCCTTCTGGCAGGGGCAGTTATAATCCAAAGCGGTGTTGTGGCGCCGCCAGTTCTTGATATGGTACCGTACCAGCTTATCGCGCCCCAGGAGACTGTATTCGATCAAGTGGCGGCTCTGTAGGCTGTCTAGGATTTTCGAGGCGTGTTGCTTTGTGCGGACCCGCAGCCACTCGGATAGCTCTTGCAGAGTACAGACCCACTCGCCAGGGTACACGGTATAGGAGAGCCCATCGATCCGGCGGTAAGAGGTTCGGAAATTGGCATAGGAGCAAAGTACGGCATAATAAAAAAGACCGGAGCATCCGTTGTTGCTTCGGATGCTCCGGTCGGAGATAAGAGACTGGATAAATTGTCGATGTACCCGGCAGCGGGGATAGTCTACGATCTGCTTGATTTCAAGTTGATACTCAGACATGGGGAAACTCCTTGTATTATAGAGTAGTAGTTATTAGAGCCCCTCTCCAAGGGCTGTGCTACACTGTAAGGGATGCTGTGGATTGGTTGGCGGCTCCTACCACAAGATGGTTCACGAA
>NZ_JBQKJT010000048.1:0-3356 GCF_052117125.1 Candidatus Avoscillospira sp. LCP25S3_F1
ATAAAACCCTCAGGTCTGCAATTTTTACTTTGTTGCAGGTCTGTTTTGTTATGCTCATTTTCAGATATCCGATTTTTCATTTTGGGGCTTGACACCTATTAGCAGGTTTGCCGGTATTTTCTCAAAACCAAGTTTGCACATTCAACACACTATATGCCCTATTGGCGCAAAACCTATTGACAACTCCTTTTCTATAATATATGCTGATAAAAACAGACAAAAATCGTATGGATGGAGGATAACGGTGGAAATAAAAAAGAAACGATTTGCGAAGATACCCTGTATGCTTCCGAGCAGGCAGACCCATCCATATATGCAGCCTCTGCTGAAAGAAAGCGGGAGCATGGAAAAGAAAAAAATATGAAAAAGGGGGTTGACAGTGATGTCCTCATGGAATAAACTCGTGACAGACAGACAGACAGACAGACAGACAGACAGACAGACAGACAGACAGACAGACAGACAGACAGACAGACAGAGGTAAATCTGCCTGTTTTTGTGCTGTCCGCATATCGCTATAACAGAGGAAGCAGTTGTCCATTCCGGCCGGATGGATAACCGCTTCCTTTTTGCGTTTTTTGATAGACCAGCACAGGAACAGGAGGTAAACGGTTTCTGTACAGTTGCAATTCCAAAGTTAGCTGCCGATTTTTCAGGGGCTGTTAATACTAAGAGGTATTTTAGAGAATGAGGAGATGCGTTATGAAAGGTAAAAAGTTTAATGATTGGAAAATAAAAACAAGACTAATTACATTCAGCACAAGTATTGTATTACTTGCGGGTGTTGCGTTGCTGCTTTCGCTAAATAGTATGCAGCAATTGCGCAAAAATGTTGACCAGACAAACACGGACATATTCCCTGTCGTTTTGGAAGCCCAAAATGTGCGCAGGAATATCATTATAGTCGAAAGAAATCTGCTGGATATGGCATTAGCGAATGATATGAATTTGGTCCAAGATACTCAAGCCGATAGTCAGCAAAGAGCAAATGAAGTTAATACTTCTCTCACAACGATGGAAAGCATTCTAAAAAGCAGTGGTTCAGAAGAAGATCTGAGTGAACTTGCACATTTTAGAGAACACATTTTAGAGATGCGAGATATAAGAACTTCGGCAGAAGAAATTTTATTAACTGGTAATGGCGACGAATGGCAAAAAGCTGAAGCAATTATAAGAAATGAATACATTCCAATCTCCCAGGAAATACGGGTGGATTTAAGGGATTTTTCCGACCATATACAGCAAGATTTTGTACAGTCAGCAGAGAAAACAAGAAGAATCAGTGTCATATCGGAAAGAGTGACCTTTGGCCTGACAGTATTATTTATTTTAACCGCTATACTTGTAACAATTCGATTAGTTCGTGATTTTATGAAGCCGCTTAAGGAAATAGAAGCTGCATCGAGAGCGCTTGCACAGGGAGATTTTGATTCAGAGATTACATTCCACAGCAAGAATGAATTTGGTCAGGTTTGCGATAGTATTCGTACCAGTTTTGCGGAACTTAAAAGGGTTATTGATGAAATTTCTCTGTGCTTCCGTGAGATGGCAAACGGTAATTTTACAATTCAACCGTCCATGACCTTTCCGGGAGAGTTGCGTAAAATTGAATTGTCTGCCTCTGATTTGCTGAAACAATTAAACGAAGCCTTTGGCGAAATTGACACGGCTGCTAGCCAAGTTGCTTCCGGGTCAGAGCAGGTTTCAAACGGAGCGCAAGCGCTTAGTCAGGGCGCTACCGAGCAGGCCAGTTCTATCGAAGAACTGTCTGCAACGACACAGGACATTTCTGCAAAGATCAACTTGAATGCAGAGCGAACAGAAACCGCCAACACAAAGTGTAAGATTGCGGGAGAACGTCTGGATGAAAGCGGAGAAAAAATGAAACAACTTGTCTCCGCAATGGGTGAAATCAAAGCAACTTCTGCTGAAATTCAGACTATTATAAAAGCGATTGATGACATTGCTTTTCAAACTAACATTCTGGCATTGAATGCTGCTGTTGAAGCGGCACGAGCTGGAATGGCTGGTAAGGGCTTTGCCGTTGTAGCCGATGAAGTCAGAAACTTGGCAGGTAAGTCCGCTGACGCCTCGAAAACAACACAGGAAATGATTGAAAAATCCATTAGAGCGGTAGAAAACGGCAGTATTCTCGCTGCTGACACCGCAGAAGTCCTAGACGAAACTGCTCAATACACAGGAGAGGTTATTACCTCTATCACAGAAATTGCAGAGGCCTCGGCAGAGCAGGCACAAGCGATTATGCAAATTACGCAAGGCTTGGATCAGATTTCGAGCGTTGTGCAAACCAATTCCGCGACCTCGGAAGAAAGTGCAGCTGCAAGCGAGGAGCTTTCCAGTCAAGCAGTTATGCTGAAGAACCTTGTTGGAAAATTCAAGATTACATCCGGCACTATGGATTTTTTGGAAAAAGATTATTCCGACTTTGCAATTCCGGCTGGGACTGACATTTACCGGGATAAGTATTAACCAAGGGAGGTGACTTAGACTATGCAAGAACAACGCATACAAAGTGACATTGCCTCCCTGCTCTCCCAGTTGAACGGTGAGCAAATAGATACTGTTACTGCCTATTTGCACGAATTATCCGGGGAAAATGAAGAACATAAAGTTAGCTCGGATAAATACTTGACTTTTTGGTGCAATAACCAGCTGTTTGGTATTGGAATCGGACAAGTCGTTCAAATTGTACACATGATGGATATTACTCCATTACCGGATTTCCCATCTTACATAAAAGGCATTTTATCGATCCGAGGCGAGTTAACCCCAATCATGGATTTGCGTTTGCGTTTAGGCCAACAGGTCTCAGATTATAGTGAGCGTACCTGTATTATTTTAATCCGTATTGACAGTCGTTCTTTCGGTCTAATTGTAGATGCAGTAAATGATGTGGAGACTATTTCACCACAGGATATCTGTCCGCCACCCCAACAATCAGATCACAAGGCAAACTACTTAATAGGAATAGCGCAAAGAACACAGGTCATTTTACTTTTGGACGTGGATTATATCCTAAGTGAAAAAGAAATTGGAGAAATCATAGACGTATCAAATCAAACAGAATGTCCATAATCAGGACGATATACCGAAAGGACACAGGGCAGTTTGGAAATATATGAATAATCCAAAAAATAGATACCGTATGGGTATCAGTAAAGTATGTTTCGGCTGCTTTCTTCTATCCCCATAGCGGTGAAAGGGAGGCCGCTTATGGGTAGATGCCCCTTTTGACCTTTCTCCACCGCTAACAGGTGGAGACCTCCAAAATAAAATATCCAGTCCAATCAGGGCGCAAGTGATAGCAAGTTCACTTGTGCCCTCTTTTTGTACGC
>NZ_JBQKJT010000049.1:0-3290 GCF_052117125.1 Candidatus Avoscillospira sp. LCP25S3_F1
AGAGGACAGTGGCGGACGGGTGAGTAACGCGTGAGCAACCTGCCTTTCAGTGGGGGACAACAGAGGGAAACTTCTGCTAATACCGCATAATGTGCCGGGGAGGCATCTCCTTGGTACCAAAGATTTATTGCTGAAAGATGGGCTCGCGTCTGATTAGATAGTTGGTGGGGTAACGGCCTACCAAGTCGACGATCAGTAGCCGGGTTGAGAGACTGACCGGCCACATTGGGACTGAGATACGGCCCAGACTCCTACGGGAGGCAGCAGTGGGGAATATTGGGCAATGGGGGAAACCCTGACCCAGCAACGCCGCGTGAAGGAAGAAGGCCTTCGGGTTGTAAACTTCTTTTACCAGGGACGAAGAAAGTGACGGTACCTGGAGAAAAAGCTCCGGCTAACTACGTGCCAGCAGCCGCGGTAATACGTAGGGAGCGAGCGTTGTCCGGATTTACTGGGTGTAAAGGGCGTGTAGGCGGAGCTGCAAGTCAGAAGTGAAATCCCCGGGCTCAACCCGGGAACTGCTTTTGAAACTGTAGCCCTTGAGTATCGGAGAGGCAGGCGGAATTCCTAGTGTAGCGGTGAAATGCGTAGATATTAGGAGGAACACCAGTGGCGAAGGCGGCCTGCTGGACGACAACTGACGCTGAGGCGCGAAAGCGTGGGGAGCAAACAGGATTAGATACCCTGGTAGTCCACGCCGTAAACGATGAATACTAGGTGTGGGGGGTCTGACCCCCTCCGTGCCGGAGTTAACACAATAAGTATTCCACCTGGGGAGTACGACCGCAAGGTTGAAACTCAAAGGAATTGACGGGGGCCCGCACAAGCAGTGGATTATGTGGTTTAATTCGACGCAACGCGAAGAACCTTACCGGGGCTTGACATCCCGCTAACGAAGTAGAGATACATTAGGTGCCCTTCGGGGAAAGCGGAGACAGGTGGTGCATGGTTGTCGTCAGCTCGTGTCGTGAGATGTTGGGTTAAGTCCCGCAACGAGCGCAACCCTTATGGTTAGTTGCTACGCAAGAGCACTCTAGCCAGACTGCCGTTGACAAAACGGAGGAAGGTGGGGACGACGTCAAATCATCATGCCCCTTATGTCCCGGGCTACACACGTAATACAATGGCGGTCAACAGAGCGAGGCAATACCGCGAGGTGGAGCAAATCGCTAAAAGCCGTCCCAGTTCGGATTGCAGGCTGAAACTCGCCTGCATGAAGTTGGAATTGCTAGTAATCGCGGATCAGCATGCCGCGGTGAATACGTTCCCGGGCCTTGTACACACCGCCCGTCACACCATGAGAGTCGGGAACACCCGAAGTCCGTAGTCTAACCGCAAGGAGGGCGCGGCCGAAGGTGGGTTCGATAATTGGGGTGAAGTCGTAACAAGGTAGCCGTATCGGAAGGTGCGGCTGGATCACCTCCTTTCTAAGGAGACTTCTGAGGATGAATAATCTTCAGTAACGTCCTAAGGTCAGACCAGGTGCAGAGGAAGACTGTGAGTAACGTTGTTTAATTTAGAGGGTACACACCACGAGAAAAGCGTGTGTGCCGGAGGAAAACGGGGGTTTAGCTCAGCTGGGAGAGCGCCTGCCTTGCAAGCAGGAGGTCAGCGGTTCGATCCCGCTAATCTCCACCAAACGGGCCAATAGCTCAGCTGGCTAGAGCACACGACTGATAATCGTGAGGTCGGTGGTTCGAGTCCACTTTGGCCCACCACTTACCTTTCTTTGAAAAGAAAGGTAAGCCAAAGAAACTTTCAAGTTTGGGTTTGTACCTCTAAATGGAGTTTCTGGTTTTAATGTTGAATGAAGTCTTCAACAGAGGATTTCATTGAGCATTAAAGCTCAAAGATGCACCTTGAAAACTGAACACTGTAACTATGATGCAAATTATGAGAAGGCAACAGTAAAGGAAATTACTTTTGTAACTTAATGGGTAAATACAATTAAGCCAAAAAAACTTTTCTTTATGAGCCTGCATAATTCTTGAGAACTAGCGACCGTTAGACCAAATTTTTAACCCAGCGCAAGCGGTTAAAAATTTGAGAGGAGACACAACGGAATGAGCGAGCTTTGCTGTCGCTACAGTGAAGCGAGGGATATGAAGTTTGTGTCGACGTGGTCAAGCTGTAAAGAGCGCAAGGGGAATGCCTTGGCATCAGGAGCCGATGAAGGACGTGATAAGCTGCGATAAGCTTCGGGGAGCTGCAAATAAGCTTCGATCCGGAGATTTCCGAATGGGGAAACCCACTGGAGCAATACTCCAGTATCCTGCGTTGAACAAAATAGGCGTAGGAAGGGAACCGTCTGAACTGAAACATCTAAGTAGGACGAGGAAGAGACATCAATCGAGATTCCGCTAGTAGTGGCGAGCGAACGCGGAAGAGGGCAAACCGGAGGTAGCAATATCTCCGGGGTTGTGGACAGCTTTTTAATCGGCTAGGTTAGCAGAACGGCATGGGAAGGCCGGCGATACAGAGTGAGAGCCTCGTATGCGAAAACCGACGTCGATGTAGTTGTATCCAGAGTACCGCGGGACACGTGAAACCCCGTGGGAAGCCGGGGGGACCACCCTCCAACCCTAAATACTACCTGATGACCGATAGAGAAGCAGTACCGTGAGGGAAAGGTGAAAAGAACCCCGGGAGGGGAGTGAAATAGTACCTGAAACCTTGTGCTTACAAGCAGTCACAGCCCGTTAAAGGGTGGTGGCGTACTTTTTGTAGAACGGTCCGGCGAGTTATGGTAACTGGCGAGCTTAAGGTATTCAGTACCGGAGGCGTAGGGAAACCGAGTGTTAAGAGCGCGTATGAAGTCAGTTGCTATAGACCCGAAACCAGGTGACCTAGCCATGAGCAGGCTGAAGTGGAGGTAAAACTCCATGGAGGGCCGAACACACGTTCGTTGCAATGACCGGTGATGACTTGTGGCTAGCGGTGAAATTCCAATCGAACTTGGAGATAGCTGGTTCTCCCCGAAATAGCTTTAGGGCTAGCGTATGGAATGAGTTTCGCGGAGGTAAAGCACTGAATGGGCTAGGGGGCGATAAGCTTACTGAACCTTATCAAACTAAGAATGCCGCAGAAATGCTTCCATGCAGTCAGACTGCGAGTAATAAAATCCGTGGTCAAAAGGGAAACAGCCCAGACCCACAGCTAAGGTCCCAAATACATGCTAAGTGGAAAACGATGTGAGATCGCATAAACAACCAGGATGTTGGCTTAGAGGCAGCCACTCGTTTAAAGAGTGCGTAATAGCTCACTGGTCGAGTGATTTTGCGCGGAAAATT
>NZ_JBQKJT010000050.1:0-3046 GCF_052117125.1 Candidatus Avoscillospira sp. LCP25S3_F1
CTCTGCCTCCAAGCCATTCTCCATGAATTCGGCAATGGTCTCCTTGAACAGATTTTGAATGTCATCCATACTGCCGATGTTTGCCATCTGCAGCAGCTCACGGATTTTTTCTCGACGGGCGTTTTCTTCTGGGGTGCGATTCTTTCTGGCCATATGTAAAACCTCCAATGTGGTGCTTCTATTCTACACCACTCAGGAGGTTTACACAAAACTTAGGATAGTCTCGCGGCGATTGAGCAACATCGCCACAGCATCCACATCATCCTGTGTCACCTCGGCAAATGAGGTGCGCTTGGGGAAAAATTGGCGCAGCAAACCATTAAAATTCTCATTTGTACCGCGCTGCCACGGCGCATGAGGGTCTGCGAAATACACCTTACAGTTTAGGATCTGTAGAATTTCACGGTGATTTGCAAACTCTTTGCCGTGGTCCACACAGAAGCTCCGGCGTTTTCGCTTTGGAATCCTCAAAAAGGCTTCCACCGTTGCACTGGTGAACGCATCGGCGGTTCGGTTTGGAATCTTGCAAAGCACGGCATAGCGGCTTGCACGCTCCACATGGGTGGCAATACAGCCCGTCCATTTGGCGCCGCGCACAGTATCGCTTTCCCAATGGCCAATCGTCTGGCGGCTCTCAGCCGACTTGGGCCGGTCATGGATCGTGTACTCAATATCCAGATGCCCGCACTTGCTTTTCTTCCTGCCGCCGTGACGCCGCTTGCCCTTGATTCGCAGCTTCTTTCGCAGCTCACAATCCAGCAGGCCACGCTCCAGGCCCCGGTAAATGGTGCCGGTGCTGACCTGAATCGCGTTGTGTTCATACTGCAACCGATTGCTGATTTGTTCAGGAGACCATGCATTTGCCAGTAATCCAGAAACTTTTTCTGCAAAATCCTGTTCTGCCAGCTTGCATTTACGCACGCTCTGCTTGCGCCGATGCTCGTAGGCCTTTTGGGCCTTGATCGCACTGTACTGGCTTCTGTTCCGGGCGTTTCTGCGAATCTCCCGGCTGATGGTTGACGGCGACCGGCTTAGCAGCTTAGCTATTTCGCAATTCTTCTTCCCTTGCTTGAGATAGCCTAATAGACTTTCTCTTTCATCCATGGTAAAATGACGGTAGCGACTCATCGGTATAATCCTCCTGTGGTTTACTGGTCATTTACCATTTTACAGGATTTGTCGGTGAGTTGCTATTTTTCTACCTTGTTGCACTTGATATTATAATGCAAGGCGAAAAAATCTGTTGCTATGCTCAAATAATCCAACAGTTTTGCGAGGATAATGGAATAGATAGCAAGAAAACCTTCCGCCAACTTTCAGCTGACGAAAAGCATTGTATTCTCTATGGTGAAAGCGAAAAAAAATATTCTGTTCGGTATAAAAAGAGTTCCGGATTTTCAAGAAGAAGCACTCGGTACTTTGGGATTATGACCGAAAAACCCATGATGGCAAAATTTATACCTTCTCCGCAATATTTTTCGGATATCACATGTGAATATTGTCACGGAAAAAAATACTCATCTCAATATGATCAATACAAACTTCTTGGCGTATCTATTGGCGACCTTATGATGATGCCATTTGTGCAACTTCAACACCACATCAAAAGAATGATATCCACAATAGTAGATAGCAACTTAACATTTGCATTAAATAATATAAATAAGTTTGTCCAAAAAGCTGTTGAACTAAATTTAGGGCATTTGTGCTTTCATAGATCAATTCCTACTCTTTCGGGGGGCGAGCTTCAACGATTAAGAATGGTTCAAGTGCTAAATACGCAATTATCTAATTTACTGTTGGTTTTGGATGAGCCATTAGCCGGATTGTCTGGCAGAGAAAAAGCTTCCGTCTATAATTGTATTACAGCTTTATCTGAAAAACACACTGTAGTAGTTGTTGATCATAGTGATGTTTTTGCGGATAGTGCAAGAATAATTATTGCATTAGGCGAGAAAGGTGGATCATTAGGTGGGCATCTTATTGATGCAAATAGCTATTTAGAAAAGCAACGGATTGTAAATAAAATGGAAGTCGCACCCGCGAAGGAAAACATTCATGTTTTAATAAACAACTCAATATATGCATATAGCGGCGTAGATATTAAGATTGGAAAAGGCTGTCTGAATCTAATTACCGGTCATTCCGGAGTTGGAAAATCCACTTTATTACGTGAATATTTCCCGCAGTATTTTGAGCAATACTTATACATTAATCAGAAACCCTTATTGGGCAATAAAAATTCTTCTGTTGCCACAGCTTTGGGAGTTTTTGTAAGGATTTCGACTTTATTTGCGAATAAGCACAAAAAAGATAGACGATTTTTTTCTAATTTAACTGGGTGTGAAGGGATGTGTCCAGTTTGCATGGGAGCCGGATATGTAGAATTTGGGACAGGATATGATGCCAAAATACAACTCCAATGCAAAGAATGTAATGGCACAGGGTTCAATAAAATACTTCAAAAATACAAGCTCAATGGCAAAAGCATATTCGATGTTTGGAATATGACAATTGATGAAGCAAAAGAGTTTTTTTCCCATTTAGACGATAAAATATCACACTCCTTAGAAGAAGCGTCTTCTTTGCTATTAGGGCATCTGAAAATCGGACAGCCCATATCAACACTTTCCGGGGGTGAAAATATTCGAATCAAACTTTTAAAAGCTATCAATTCTAGGGCAGACATATTTGGAATTGATGAACCCTTCAAAGGATTGAGTAACGACGAGATTTTTTGCGTTGTGAGATACCTAGATCGTATAAGACAAAAAGGAAGAACGATAATCGTAGTAGATCATTCTGATTCGATTAAACAATATTTTTTTAATCATATTGAATTAGTGTGTGTTGATGGAATTCTGAGAGGGTAACGCTTGGTTTGTGCATAAGAAGCAAAGGACCTCGTAACATACTTTAATTATTCAAGATATTACACCAAAAATATCCTGCCCTGGGATTGGACAGCCTCTATCATTTGCTCAAACCGGATTTCGGCTGCTCTCGCAAGCGGGTACACCGTCAGATGCGCCTTGCCGGCATCTGT
>NZ_JBQKJT010000051.1:0-2928 GCF_052117125.1 Candidatus Avoscillospira sp. LCP25S3_F1
TGCCGCAGTTTTCCTGCGTTCCGCTACGCTCCACTTCGGAAAACTGCGCTGTATTACCATGCTTTTCAGATTTTGGGTGTTTCCAGACTGCACATTTCTTGACATTTCCAATTCGAGTGCTGTGGGTATTTCTCCCCATTTTGGGCGGCGCGGTGATAGGTCTGAGTATACCGGGCTTACTGCTATTTCTGCCAGCGCCGGTGTGCTGGCTGGGAAGCATGACCATTGAGAAGGTCTTTCGGCTGCATATGCAGCCGGAAGACCTGGAAAAAGAAAGTGGCGATAAAAAAACGCAAGAAACAAGACAATAGAAGGATATTGCTGTGTGTGAGAGATTGGAGAAGGCACGGGCGTTTAAACGTCAATATGCATTGCTGATGCTGGAGGTGGAATGCCCTGCCTTTCATGTGTATAAAAAGGAGAAAAAATGATGATTAGTGAAACCTTACAGCGCGCCCGGGACTATGAGAAGACAAATTTTCCCCTTGTGGCGGAACAACTGCCGAAATTTCATGTGACCGGTGGGGTGGGCTGGATCAACGACCCCAACGGTTTTGCCCCCTTTCAGGGAGAGTACCACCTGTTTTATCAATATCACCCCTATGAGACAAAATGGGGTCCCATGCACTGGGGCCATGTGAAAACCAGGGACTTTATCCACTGGGAGCGACTGCCTGCTGCCATGGCGCCGGACGAAGCGTACGATAAGGACGGCTGTTTCTCCGGCGGCGCGGTGGAAATGCCGGATGGGCGGCACCTGCTGATGTACACCGGCGTGCGCACCGTCATCGGAGAAAACGGGGAGAATCAGACTTTCCAGACCCAATGTATTGCCATCGGAGACGGTGTCAACTACGAGAAATACGCCGGCAATCCGGTGATCGGCACCGATGTGATCCCGGAGGGCGGCAACACCACCGACTTCCGCGATCCCCAGATCTGGCGGGAAGATGGACGGTACTATGTGGCGGTGGGCAACCGCCTCAACGCCGGCAGCAGCACGGTTCTGCTGTTCCAGAGCGAGGACGCAGTCCATTGGGAGTTCGTCAGCAAGTTGGCCACCTGCCAGCATCCCCGCAGCAACATGTGGGAATGCCCCAACTTCTTCCAGTTGGGCGAGGAGCATGTCCTGTTGGTCAGCCCTCAGGACATGATGGCCGTGCTGCCGGAATTCCACCCCGGCAACTCCAACCTGTGCGTCATGGGTACCTACGATCGGGAGTCCCATCAGCTCTGCCAGGAGCGCATGCAGTCCATTGACTACGGTCTGGACTTTTACGCGCCGCAGACACTGGAGGCTTTGGATGGACGCCGGATCATGATTGGTTGGATGCAAAACTGGGAAACTTCCGGCCATGTTCCGTCCGGCCAGCGCTTTACGGGCCAGATGACCATTCCCAGAGAGCTGACCATCCGCAACGGAAGACTGTGTCAGAACCCGGTGCGGGAGCTGGAGAACTGCCGGTGCAGAAAGGTCTCTCATCAGAACGCCATGATAACCGGTGAAACTGTCTTGGAAGGCGTCCGGGGCCGTTTTCTCGACTTGACCGTGACTGTCCGTCCGGAAGAGGGAGGTTCTCTGTTCAATTGGTTCCAGATTGATGTGGCCCGGGATGAGGACCATCAGACTTCCATCCGTTTTATCCCGGATGACAATGTCATTCGCATCGATCGCACCCAAAGCGGACTGCCCTGGGATATTGTGAATGTCCGGGAATTCCCGGTGCGGGAGGATCACGGCCGGCTGAAGCTGCGGCTGATCCTGGACCGGTATAGTCTGGAGATCTTTGTCAATGACGGGGAGCAGGCGGCTACCAGCATCTTCTACACGCCCCTGGAGGCCAAGGACATTGTTTTTACCTGTAAGGGAACGGCCCGGGTGGATATGGAACAGTATGATTTGGAGGTGGATTGACCAGTGGAAACACAATTTGACGTGGTGGCGCTGGGAGAGCTGTTGATTGATTTCACGGAACATGGAACCAGCGCCCAGGGAAACAGCCTGTTTGAAGCCTGTCCGGGCGGCGCACCGTGCAATGTGCTTGCCATGCTGCGGAAGCTGGGAAAATCCTGTGCCTTTGTGGGCAAAGTGGGAAATGATATGTTCGGAAATTTGCTGCGCAGGGTCATTGTGGAGGCGGGAATCAATGCCGACCACCTGCTGATGGACGATCAGGTTCCCACCACATTGGCCTTTGTCCAAACGCTCGAAGGCGGAGACCGGGATTTCTCGTTCTATCGGAAACCCGGTGCGGACATGATGCTGGCCGAGGAAGAACTGCCGCTGGAAGCGATTCAAAAGGCAAAAATATTTCATTTTGGAACCCTCTCCATGACGCATCCGGGCGTCCGCAGAGCGACGGTAAAAGCGGTAGAGACGGCAAAGCAGGGCGGCGCGTGGATTTCCTTTGATCCCAACATCCGCCCGCCGCTATGGGCAGATATGGAGGACGCCAGAAGCGCCGTGGCCTGGGGATTGTCCCAATGCGATATTTTGAAGATCGCGGATAATGAGCTCCTGTTTATGACCGGGGAAGAAGATTTCTACCGGGGCGCCGCCAGTTTACACCGGCAGTATCCCAATATTCAAGTGTTGAATGTCACAGCAGGAGCAGATGGAAGCTATTCTTTTTATGGAGAAGATGCTCCGGTGTTTGTACCTTCTTGTAAACTGGGCGGCGTTTTGGAAACGACCGGGGCTGGAGACACATTTTGTGCCAGCGTACTAAACTACATTCTGGAACACGGAATAGAAGGTCTGTCCATTGAAAATCGGGAGGAAATGCTCCGTTTTGCCAATACGGCCGCTTACCTGATTAGGTCAGGATTTCCACCGTGCTCAAAGAAGTATCTGCGCATAGAAATGCTCGCAATGCCTGTGGTTTGTGAAAGGCATCCTTTGGATAGGTCATCAGAACCACTGCATTC
>NZ_JBQKJT010000052.1:0-2559 GCF_052117125.1 Candidatus Avoscillospira sp. LCP25S3_F1
ACCTGCGCCAACTCATCACTAAGCGCAGACATTGTCATCTGTTTATCCATGGTCTTATTATATCACTTCTGGCAGTATCGCGCCTACTTTTCTGTGCGGTATTGCCTTAATTTAAGCTCAGTGTATATATCTGATCTCCGAGAATATATTCCAATCTTTAAAACTCTGTGTTACTATCTACTACTATAGAAATATTTTTCCAAAGCAAGTAGTATTTTAGTGCTTCGCCGGTATGTTTGACAGTTATGAAAATTCGGATATTTATTTGAGAATTACACTGCCGCATGGTATACTTTAGGTGACAAGAATATGGAAAATAATATCCAATGACAGAACACAGTTTCGACTCTGGACAGGAGGATGATGCTATGAAACTGGGAGAAGTCAGAAAAGCAGCCTGGGCGCAGATGGACAGTCTGATGCAGCGCAAGAAGGTGTTGCAGACCATGCTGGAAAACGAGGCGGCCGGCGGCACAGTGCCGCCGCAGTTTGATCGGGTGGAAGTTTCCAAGGAACTCTCTGCCATCGAGGATGCGTATAAGGAGACTCAAGCGGTTGCCGATCATCTGAACCAGATGGATGCCGCCATTCAAAATGCGGAAATTGCCCGGCAGCAGGGCGAGGTTATCAGCGAGGCCGCTGAGGATTTTATAAAGATTCTGGAGGTCTACCGCCGGATTTCTAAGGGTGATAAAGTTCCGCCAGCCGATGAAAAGCGGCTCATGGACTACAGCTATGAGATGTACGCTGCCGCCAAAAACATGGCCATGATGGTGGAAAATAAGGAGCGGAAAGAACACGACTCCCTCTGGGAGGACGAGGAGGCACCGGAGGAGCCAACCGATCCGGCAGAGCTGGCGGCCAACACCGAAGTTGGCAACCCGCTGGCCGCAGTGGAAGTGCCGTCCAAGGATGCACCGGAAACCGGACAGTGACATCGTGGCAATGGAATCACCCCATGATATCCTACTGTAGCTTGGGGCATCATGGGGTATTATTTTCGGGGAAAGGAATTTCCTTGACTTTCTTGGGGTATTGTTTTATCGGCAAAATAAAACTGTAAATATGATTGAAAATTGCCGATAAAAGCGTATAATGAAAGAGAGGTGATGACCCCAATGCAGATTTGTTCTGTTGCGGAAATGGCGAAAAAATGGAATATTTCCGAACGAAGTGTGCGGAATTATTGTGCAGAAGGCCGTATACACGGTGCGATACTGGTGGGTAAGACATGGAAAATTCCTGCCGATGCGGAAAAACCGACACGCCGCAAAAGAGGACAGAGTAGCCTTTCCCCGCTGCTGGAGCGGCTGCAGCAGGAGCAGGCCAGTCGGCAGCGTGGCGGTATTTATCATAAAATCCAGATTGAGCTGACGTACAACTCCAATCATATGGAGGGAAGCCGTTTGACCCAGGAACAGACGCGGTTTATCTACGAAACCAACTCCATCGGTGTCACCGAAGAAAGTATAGATGTGGATGATGTGATGGAAACCGCCAATCATTTCCGATGCATTGACCTGATAATCCAGAAAGCCAGTACGCCGCTGACCCAGGAACTGGTGCTGGAGCTGCACAAAATTCTGAAAACGGGTACGTCGGACAGCCGTTTGGACTGGTTTGCTGTTGGTGCATACAAAAAGATACCCAACGAAGTGGGTGGGTGTGAAACGACGCCGCCACAAGAAGTGGCGGTCGCCATGCAGTATCTGTTGAAGCAGTACGATAATGCCGGAGAAAAGCAATTAGAGGATCTGCTGGATTTCCATGTGCGCTTTGAGCGGATTCACCCGTTCCAGGATGGCAATGGCCGGGTGGGGCGGCTGATTTTGTTCAAGGAGTGTCTCCGGTATGGTGTGGTTCCCTTTGTGATTCAAGATGACTTGAAGATGTTCTATTACCGGGGGCTGAGCCAATGGGGACAGGAAAACGGCTACTTGCTGGACACTTGCCTGGCGGCACAGGATCGGTTCAAAAAATACCTCCAGTATTTCGGAATACCATTTTAGAAAAAATTTACCCTTGTAAAGAACTGAAGTACATGGTATAATGGAGACACTACAGAGGAAATTTTACAGATTTTTGGGTGGGAAGTATACTGCCGCAAATCCAGGGAAGTGGGCAGTGGGTCACAGCAAAACGGTGATACTGTTTTGATACTAAGAAATTTTGTAAACACAAATAGCAGATATAAAGTCGCTAAAAATATAGGTGAGATGTCTGCTAATGAATTGAAAATTTACTTCCAAATATAGGAATTTGTCGAGTGGGAATAAGTAAAAACTGTATTTCAGAGCCCGGAAAGCACTGAAAATACAGGGTTTTTCAAAATCCCAAAGGCGTATTGATTGCAAAATGATTGCACTGCATTCCAAGCGGTTATTCTAATGGTTATTGGACGCCGGTGGAATGTATGTGACAGGATGCGACAAGATTCCGAATTCTTAACAGGGTCAATCCCAAATTCCGTGTAAACACCATTTAAGGTGCGAATAGAGCAAAATTTATTCAGGGCGGTAGCCGGGGAAATCCGGCTGCCGCCGTTTCGCCTTTTCAACA
>NZ_JBQKJT010000053.1:0-2527 GCF_052117125.1 Candidatus Avoscillospira sp. LCP25S3_F1
AGTAAGCGTAAAATAGAGGAGGACCTTTCCCCCTGTGGTAAGATGGGAGTAAAAGGACAGGGGGCAGAGAGGTCATGAGTGAGGAAAAGCGAATTTTGCAGTGCCTGAACTGCGGGCAGCCGTTTGAGCCAATGTGTCATATCACGCGGCAGAAATTTTGCTGTGACGCATGTCGGCACAAATATCATAACGCCAAGCGGCATTATGATGTGCCAGTAGATATCTGCCCAGGCTGTGGAGATATCGTGGAGCAGAGTGGAGAACGGGGACGGCGGAGGCGGTTTTGCAGTGACCAATGCCGGGTCAAATATCATGCTCGTAAGGTCATGGAACGACGGCAGGCAAGAGAACAAACAAAAGCGATCTGTCCCAACTGCGGGAAAGAGTTTCAGGCAGAATGGGGAACAGGGAAACAACGGCGGTTCTGCAGTGACCCGTGTAGGATCGAATGGTGGGCGGCGTATCACAAAGCGAATCCCAGTATAGAAGAACCGGCGGAGACATGTGCGACCTGTGGAGCACCGCTGCCAGGGAAGCAAAAAGGCCAGAAATATTGCAGCCGGTTTTGTTACCTGTTGGCGATGGACCAGACACATGTGGAAGGGACCTGCCAGTGGTGCGGCCGGCCGATCGCCACCACCATTGGGGTGGAGCGGACCTATTGCAGCCGGGAATGTGCGGCAGCAGGCCGGTACGCTTTGCGGGGGTTTCACAAAGGCAGCCACCGGATCAGTGCCGCAGATACCCAGCTATGGCTGGAAAAGCTGACACAGGCCGCCAGAGCGAACAAAAGCGGTGTGCGTGGGAAGCGAGTCCGTCTTGTATGCGGAACGACCAGCATGTACACCGGCCTGGATGGATTGACCGCGATCATCCGCTATCATTTGCGGTGTGATCCATACGATGGAAGCGTGTATGTGTTCCGTGACGGAACGGGCAGTATGCTGAAATATATTGAATGGGATGGTCAGAGCTTTCAACAGGGGAAACGGCGGGCCCAGAGCGGCACATACCCCTGGCCGAAAGGAGAGTCTGGCCGTGTGGTCGAGATCAGCGAGAAAGAGTTTACATATCTTCTGAGTCGATCTATTGTGCCGTTCAAGTCCCATAAGAAAGATATCTAAAAAGCAGAAAAGTGCTGTGATGATTGAAATCACGGCACTTTTTTGCTATAATTTAAGTATGAAAACAAAAGAGAGAAGCCCAGCGGAGTGGCGCGCGCTGCTGGATAAAAAAGAAGATGAAATCGCATTCCTGCATCGGCAGATCGACTGGCTGACACAGCAGCTTCGGCTTGCGCGAGGGCAGCGTTTTGGTGCGTCCAGCGAACAGACACAGGCGATCCTGGAACAGGTGTCGCTGTTCCAGGAGGCGGAATCGGAGTCATGTGCAAAGATGCCGGAACCAGAACTGGAGCAGGTCACATATAAGCGGAGGAAGCAGAAAGGAAAACGGGAACTGGATTTTTCTGGCCTTCCCGTGGAACAAGTCATCCATGAACTGCCGGAAGCCGAACAGGTCTGTTTGGAGTGCGGCGGGAAACTGCATGCCTGCGGTCATGAGGTGCTGCGCCGGGAACTGGCCTATGTTCCCGCGCAATATAAAGTGGTGGAACATGTACAGACGGTATATGCGTGCAGGTGCTGTGAAAGGAACAGCGACCATGTCTTTCTGCGGAAAAGCGAGGTTCCCGCCCCACTGATTCCTGGAAGCGGGGTGGCTTCACCAAGCCTGTTGGCCCATATTATGAACAGCAAGTATACGTTGGCCCTTCCCCTTTACCGGCAGGAACAGGAGCTGCAGCGGAGGGGGCTGTCGATTTCCCGGCAAACCATGTCCAATTGGATCATCTATGCGTATCAGCATTATTTCCCCAGCCTTTTTCATGCTCTGCACCAGGAGCTGCTGAAGAGTGAGATCCTCCACGCGGACGAGACCACGTTGACTGTGCTGCGGGAGGATGGCAGGCAGGCCAGGCAAAAGAGTTATGTGTGGGTATATCGGACATCCGGCGATGCGGTAAGCCCAGTGGTGCTGTACGATTACCAGCCCAGCCGCTCCGGTGTGTGTGCAAGCAATTTTCTGCAGGGCTTCACTGGGCTGCTACATACAGATGGGTATGAGGCATACCACTGCAAATTGCCGCAGGAGATCACAGTTGCGGGCTGCTGGGCACATATGAGACGAAAATTCACGGATGCGTTGAAAACGCTTCCGAAAGATATCCGGGCACGCTCTCCAGCTCTGGTCGGTCTGGAGTACTGCAATAAGCTGTTCCATCTGGAAGAAGATTACGCAAAACAGGGACTTTCTTTTCAGGAAAGATTTTTCGCCCGGATGGAACGCTCCAGAACGGTGGCAGAAGAATTTTTCGCCTGGGTGAGAGAGGAACAGGAGAAAAATCCCGTACCAAAAAGTATGTTTGGTACGGCGTTGACTTATGCCCTGAATCAACGGGACTGGCTGATGAATATATTTCTGGACGGACGGCTGGAGCTGTCTAATAACCGGGCGGAGCGTGCGGTAC
>NZ_JBQKJT010000054.1:0-1641 GCF_052117125.1 Candidatus Avoscillospira sp. LCP25S3_F1
GTTAGCCTACGCCGGGGTCCCTACGGACCTCTGCTTTGCTATACCTTTCTTGAACTATCTCTTTTCACCACCACCATTCATTTTTGGGGTTGACTTTTAATAGTTAATCTTCCATGTATTGAGCCACCGTTTCCTGGAAAATATCGCGTCGTTTCCGCTACACCTCCATACAATTGCGCAATGCAATCTTCAACAGTGTGGTTTATCCATCAACTATTCGGCAACCATCGGTGGCATACCAATTGCCAATAAAAAAAGATGGAATGTGGTGGTGTATGACCATTACATTCCATCCTCATCTTTTTTGTATTCCATGATATCTTCAACTCGACAATCCAAAATTTTACAAAACATCTCAATTGTGTGGGTGCTAACACCTTCATTTCGTTTCAAGCGTGTGATTTGAGCCGGACTGACACCATAGTTTTTTATCAAGGCATACTGTGAAATACCTTTTTGTTTCATGATTACCCATAGTTTCTCATAGGAAATCATCGTACCCCACGCCCCTCTCTGCTTGAATAATAACCAATTACGGTATATAATGGTATTAACCAAAATCGGTTATTATCATAAGAAAGGTGGCTACTGAAAATGGAATGCGACAAGAAATGTTTTTTTATTGGACACCGAGATGCGCCATCTACAATATTCCCAATTTTATTGGAAACTGTGGAACGGCACATTACAGAGTACGGAATCCGGGAATTTTTTGTTGGCCGATATGGTCAGTTTGACTCCATGGCCGCCAATGCAGTGATTGCCGCCAAACGGAATGCCCCCATACCCGAATTGACGGACAGAAAAATCAGTCGTAAACTGGAATAGAAAGGAGCGATAAAAATGGAAGAGCAAAAGAACAAAAAAGGTGCGCCGCCACCTCGATACGACGATGCATTCAAAGCCGGTGCCGTGAAACTGGTAACAGAGCAAGGGCGGGAGCCCAAAGAGGTTGCCCGGGACCTGGGCATTTGCATCGACACCCTACGGAGCTGGTTGAAGGCCTCAGGGATGCAGCTGGGCCAAGTGAGCCGCTACAACCGGGAACAGCAGCGGATCCGGGAGCTGGAAGCGGAGATCCGTACGCTGCGCAAGCAGCTGGGTGAGAAAGAGGAGGTCATTGACATCCTAAAAAAATCCGTCGGCATCCTGTCGAAACCATAGTGGAAAAATACCGCTGCGTTCAGGCGCTGCACCGCCAGGGAGCCACTGTGGAACAGGCATGCCGGACCCTGGAGATCTCGCGCAGCGGCTACTATGATTGGCTGCATCGTAAACCCTGTGTGCGGGAGCAGCGCAATCAAGCACTGAAACGGAAACTGGTGGAACTACACCAAAAATATCCTGCGGGGCAATCCCAAATTCTGTGTAAACTCCGTTCAGGGTGGGAATAGAGCAAAATTTATTCAGGGCGGCAGCAGGTTCATCTGACTGCCGCCTTTTCACCAACATACCGCCGGTGGGGATAGATGTCAAGGACGGCGGAGCCGTTTTCTTACCCTTGACATCCGGCACCAGCAGTGTTACTCAGGCATACGCTCGGCAAAATAGATGGCCATCTGAGCGTGGATCAGGCTCCAGTCCTGCCGCCGCCCAGTCCACTTTTTTGTAATGTCCATCATGGCCAGATACAGCATTTTC
>NZ_JBQKJT010000055.1:0-1445 GCF_052117125.1 Candidatus Avoscillospira sp. LCP25S3_F1
CCCTGGAAAGATCCAGACAGCCTTATTGCAGCTTGGCGGCCTAATTCCATCTTGTTAGCCTACGCCGGGGTCCCTACGGACCTCTGCTTTGCTATACCTTTCTTGAACTATGGTTTTGCGATAAAGGCATCACCGCCAAGCATAATGCTGTTCAGCTCGTCCATATCGGTGTTGCAGCTTGTCACAAAGATAATCGGAACATTGGAAATGCTGCGTATTTTAGAACAGATAGAAAAGCCGCTCTCATTCGGCAATTTAATATCCAGCAAAACGAGGTGAGGTTCTTCTGCCTTGAAAGTGTCATTAACCTTTGAAAAGTCCTTTACTGAAACAGCAGTATATCCATTGCCCCGCAAAAGGGTTTCCAATTCACTTTGTATGACAGGATCGTCTTCAATAATCAGTATTTTATATGTCTTCATGTTTTGGTGTCTTCCCTTGCCTTGTTCTTCTATCAATAGGTTTTTCTGCATCTTTAGGTATTAACCAGATCATTGCCATCTTTATGGCCCCAGGAATACGCCCAGCGGCGCAATAGTAATTTATCCGTCGAGGTGTTACGCCCCATTTTTCACTTGCTTCTTTCAAGGTCATATAGTCCATAACGCACCTCCACAAAGTACATTATAGTTCTGCTGCTCGAACAAAGCAAGGGATAAATATGAATAATAAAATGTAGATATAGCGCATATAGTAACATTCCAAGGGAAAAGTATGAAATATACAATGTAACTGGGTGATGCTATATGGCGAACATCAAAGATTGCCCCGGTTTTGAAACTTTCGGTGCCGATGTAAAAGCCGCACGGAGTGCAAAGCATCTGTCGCGTAAGACATTGGCGGAGATCATCAACATCGACTCTAGGTATCTCGCAAATATCGAGAACGATGCTACGATTCCCAGTCTGCCGGTTATCATACAGCTTATCAAAGTGTGCGGACTTCCCGTGGAACGGTACTTCAATCCAGAGGTCATGCGGGAGGAAAGCGCACAGAGGCAGCGTATCAGCCACAAACTGAAACTCTGCCCAGAGCAGTATTTGACCGTCATCGAGGGTGCGCTTGACGGGGCGCTTAAAACTAAAGAATCAGTAGATGAAACAGAGGGCGTGTGAAAGCATCCTCTGTTTTCATTTTTCCAGGGTGGCTCTGCCGCCCTTTTCTTTTTGAAAAATCCGGGATTTTGCGGGCAGATAAAGGTGTTTCCAGCATTGTATTTACGGGGGAAAGAGCGTAGAGCAAGCACAGCAAGTGTGGCCACACTTGCGAATTTTGATTTTAGGGAACCCCATGCCCCCTAAACACAAAATTGCTTGTTGGGAACTGGAGTAGTACCCTGTAAGTGCAGTCGCAAATTCCCCAAAAATCTGTTAAACTGAACGAACAGAGACGGAGGGGATCGCAATGAAACGTTACAGCAAAGAATTTAAGGAAGAAGCACTGAA
>NZ_JBQKJT010000056.1:0-1355 GCF_052117125.1 Candidatus Avoscillospira sp. LCP25S3_F1
TGTGAGCGATCAACAAGCGGACAGCCTAAGTTGTAGGCGCACTTAGGAGCAGCACAGAATAATGGTACTTCCAGAACGATGGACCCCCGCGTAAGAGGGGAAGCCCTGTGGCACACGCTGAACCGGTGCCGCGGAGTTATGAATTGTCCGGGCCGGGACAGCCTGTCATACTCCCATCGCCAGGGGCTTGATAAATGTGGCGATCAAAGCTAGATACCATGCACTGGTAGCTTTGGCTGCCAGTGCATTCATGTGGCTTTGATATCATTTAATATCATAAATTTCTGTCCCCGATAACCCAAAAACTTGACAAACGCTTTTTTGCATTTATACTTTAAATCGCTAAAGTCATAAGAGGGGGCAATACAATGGGACACAGGTTTAGTCATTTAACTAGAATGGATCGTTATAAAATAGAGGCGCTTCTGAATACCGGCCATCCGGTGAAAGAAATTGCTGCTGAAATCCACGTTCATATCAGCACAATCTATCGCGAGATAAAGCGCGCCCGCCGTCAGCATTTGAACGGCCAAACTTGGGAAATCGAGGACCGCTATAATCCTGATGAAGCGCACAGACTTTATAGAGAAAACCTTGCCGCCAAAGGTGCTCAGCTTAAAATCGGAAAAGATCATAAATTGGCGGAATACATTGAACGTAAAATCATCAAGGAGGGTTGTTCTCCAGCAGCGGCTCTCGCAAGCATTCCGCTGGAAAAGGAAAAATTCCAGGTGTCCATCTGCGTCGGCACACTATACAGCTACATCACCAAAGGGGTGTTTCTATCTCTGTCCAACGCAGATTTGCCGGATAAATCACGTAAGCGGGAATATAAGAAAGTTAAAAAGATTGGCAAACGCGCCCCGCATGGAAAGAGTATCGAGAAACGCCCGGAGGAAGTGGCGCAGCGGACCACGTTTGGACATTGGGAGGGCGATACGGTCTATAGTAAAAAGGACGGGTCAAAAGCCCTGTTTGTTTTAACAGAGCGTCTGACCCGTCGGGAGATCATTGTTAAAATCAAAGACCGAACCGCTCACAGTGTGGTAGCTGCGCTGGATCGGATAGAGCGGCGGTTTGGTGCGAAACTTTTTTCAAAAGTGTTTCAGACGATTACCTTTGATAATGGTGTGGAGTTCTCTGATGTAAAGCGCCTGGAACGGTCTGCGATTCGTAAAGGCAAAAAGAGGACAGTTGTATATTTCTGCCACCCGTATTCCTCGTATGAACGTGGATCAAATGAGTGTCAAAATAAGATGATTCGTCGAAGACTTCCCAAAGGAACGGACTTCGGAAAAGTTTCTGCCGCAGCCATCGCGGAATTGGAGCAGTGGATGAACAACTACCCCAGGAAA
>NZ_JBQKJT010000057.1:0-1348 GCF_052117125.1 Candidatus Avoscillospira sp. LCP25S3_F1
TTGGAAATGTCAAGAAATGTGCAGTCTGGAAACACCCAAAATCTGAAAAGCATGGTAATACAGCGCAGTTTTCCGAAGTGGAGCGTAGCGGAACGCAGGAAAACTGCGGCAGCACCGGTCAGGCTGCCTGCTGCGCCCGTATCCACTCCCGGTACTTCACAGGCGGCAGCCCAAGCGGGTTGCGTGTATAGACCCTGACGCGGTTGTAGTAGATAAAAATATAGCGAAAAATGATCGTTTTGACTTGTTCTCTCGGCAGCTTGTACGCCGCGATCTGATAGATCTTCTCTTTCTTGAGCGTGGCGAAAAAGCTCTCCATCCGTGCGTTGTCGAAGCAATGTCCGGTTCCGCTGAGGCTCTGTACCATGCCGTGGCGAGACAGCTCCGCGCGAAAAGCCGCGCTGGTGTATTGACTCCCGCGGTCTGAGTGGAACACCGCTCCCTTTAGGTTCGGATAGATCCGCCCCAGCTGCCGCACCGTGTCAATGCACAGCTCCTTCTTCATATTGTCCCGCATCTCGAGCGCGACGATCTCGCCGTTGAAGCAGTCCATGATCGGAGATACATACAGCTTGCCGTCCGCGCACTGTACCTCGGTAATATCCGTGAGGAATTTTTCCAAAGGGCGCCGGGCGTTGAAGTCCCGCTTTAAAAGGTTTTCCTGCTCCTGCGCTTCTGTCGTGGTCTTCGTGATACCGTGCGGAACGCGTTTTTTATGGAGCCAGCCATTCTCTTTCATCACGCGGTACACCGTTCTCCGGCTGACGTTGACGCCGTCCTGCTCAAGCGCGAGGCATACGCGATCCACGCCGTAGTTGCGATTATCCGGATGCTCCGCAAGAATTGCATCGATCTTGACCGCAAGAAGCTGACGCCTGTTCCGCTTTTCTCTGTTTCTCAGCCAGCGGTAATAGCCGGATTCGCTCAGGCACAGGACACGGCACATCTCCTTTGCCGTGTAGACGCCCTTGCGTTCGACTACGAACAGGTGCCGCTCACACGCTTTTACTTCTTGCGGTCTTTTGCGAAAAAACCGAGTGCATCCTTGAGAATGTCGTTCGCGGTGCGAAGCTCGGCATTCTCCCGTTCAAGTTCGCGGATGCGAATTATCTGCTCCTCCGCGCTCAGCGGCTTCGCGGGCGGTGTATTCCGGCGTATGCTGCGCCAGTCCGCCAGCGTGAAGTATGCGATGCCGAGCTGCTGCGCGGCTTTCTTTACGCCGATCTCATCCGACAGCTTCAGTGCTTCTTCCTTAAATTCTTTGCTGTAACGTTTCATTGCGATCCCCTCCGTCTCTGTTCGTTCAGTTTAACAGATTTTTGGGGAATTTGCGACTGCACTTACAGGG
>NZ_JBQKJT010000059.1:0-1133 GCF_052117125.1 Candidatus Avoscillospira sp. LCP25S3_F1
GGCAATACCGCACAGAAAAGTAGGCGCGATACTGCCAGAAGTGATATAATAAGACCATGGATAAACAGATGACAATGTCTGCGCTTAGTGATGAGTTGGCGCAGGTACGGACAAAGAAGAAAGAATTTCTAGCCCAGATCGAGCGGATCGTCCCGTGGAAGGAATGGCTTACGCTGATCCAGCCGTGCTATTACAAAGGAGAGCGCGGCAATAAACCCTATCCACTGGAGACCATGCTGCGGTTGTATCTGCTGCAAAATCTGTATGACCTGAGTGATGAAGCAACAGCGGCGGAGGCAATCGACAGCCGGGCATTTTCAGATTTCTGCGGCGTTGATTCCAGCAATCAGGTGCCGAACGGAGATACCATTGGCCGCTTTCGGAACCTGTTGGTGAAGAATGGACTGCAGGAGAAACTGTTTGCACAAGTTGTTACCGCGCTCACTGAACAGGGCCTTATCCTGAAAAAGGGAACGATCGTAGATTCCACCATTATTTCCGCGCCGTCTTCCACCAAGAACAAGGAGAAAAAGCGGGATCCGGATGCACATCAGGTCAAGAAGGGCAACACATGGCACTTTGGCTATAAAGCCCATGTTGGTGTGGATAAGGACAGCGGACTGGTACACACAGTGGAGGCGACACCAGCCAATGTCCATGATGTGACGCAGACTTCATCCCTGCTGACCGGTGAGGAAGATGTCGTTTACGGCGATAGTGGCTATCTTGGAGCCGGGAACCGTGAGGACGCGATCGTTCGGAACAAATCCGGACGCAAGATCAAATACAAAATTAACCGACGTCCATCTCAATTAAAAAAGCTGAGCAAGAGCGGCCAGTATGCCGCAAAGAAAGTAGAACACGCAAAGTCTTCTGTTCGGGCAAAAGTAGAGCACGTATTCGGTGTCGTCAAGAAACAGCTGCAATTTCGAAAAACGCGATACCGAGGGCTCGAAAAGCAGCGAGCCAAATTCAATATCATGTTCGCATTGGCGAATCTGCTTCTGGCTGACAGGCCCTGCCTGGCGGCTTGAAGTTGTGCGCTCTCGCGAAGAAATGCGCCGGGAAGCCTATGGTTTCCTGCCTGATGGGTGATTCGACAGCGCTTGCCTCAGCAATTGTGCGGTGCTGCC
>NZ_JBQKJT010000060.1:0-887 GCF_052117125.1 Candidatus Avoscillospira sp. LCP25S3_F1
ACGCATTCTTTATGCCAAAAGCGGATCACAAAATCCACCCATTTGACATGGCCCTTTGAGTTCCTGCCTTCATTCAGAAATAACTTATTGGCACCGGGGAATGTCTGATCCAGGAGTGAAATTAAACCGTTTCTCAACATTGTACCGGTGGTGGTTGTCCGCTCATAGAGCCGATTCTGGATCTTCAGCATTTGCCTTGTTTCATCTTCTGCGGAATATTCCCTCAGATCCATCCAGAATGTGAGACCATAATTTGCGATTTTCAACGCATCCGCTTTATCCGTTTTAACCTTGCGCAGTGAATTGTCGCTGAAGTTGTGGATCAGAATCGCGTTGACTACACTGACAAAGAATCCAGCCTGTTGCAGCGCCAAAGCCACGGGTCTCCAATACATTCCTGTATGCTCCATGACAATTCGAATCTCGCTGCCTTCATCGTCAAGCCCCTGTAGCTTCTCAAGCAGATTCTTGATACCGGTGACATCATGGCCGACGTCAAATGGGAGTAAAGCCACTTCACCGCCTGGTCTTCTGGCTGCCACTGTGCTTTTATATTTTGAAACATCGATTCCAACCGCTGTAATGACTCCTGCGCTCATACACAATCCTCCTTTGTTTGGTTTTATAACCGGCGACCGCCACAGTTCATTACCGATTCAGCTTGCTTAGTCACACGAATGTACGGATTGCTCCGATGATTCAACCTGCGTAAATCGAACGCTGCAATGAGAGGGTCGGCTAACAGTTTGCACAAACGAGCGTGGTTAGCTCAAGCAATGCCCCGTAAGGCCGATTACCTCTTCATTGTAGCTTAGGTTTGAACCGCTGAACAGCATTACCAGCGCAACACCGTTCTTGGGGTCAAACATATTGTAGCAAGCAATGCC
>NZ_JBQKJT010000061.1:0-875 GCF_052117125.1 Candidatus Avoscillospira sp. LCP25S3_F1
CGAGTGGCGGCTACATACTGCACCGAAGCATTGGTCAGAGTCATCCAGGCCGGGTTATCCACCGACAGAGTTGGCTCACCTTTGAAGAACTGCCCGAACATTGCCGCATAACCGTCCGGGGTACGGTCATAGCCGGGTTCATTCAACTGCTCTGCAAATTTCGTCAGGGCCTCCTTGTATTGCCCCAGAGAATAACTCAAATGCCCCAGTACCTGCGCTATTCGGACGAGCATGGTTGCCTTGCTATGCTGACCAGTCAAGGCACAGATCAGCTGCTCCTGCTGGGTAAACTGTAAATAAGCTTTTGCGTCCTCCATATATTCTTCGGAAAAGATGGCTGCAAGTTTTTGCTCAAAATAGCTTCGATTCAATCGGGAGAAGGGTGGTGTAACCTGCAAAAAGGAGATGATCTCGCCAGCGGCCTGCTGCACCTGCGGCAGCAGCTCCATATCCAAAGAACCGGTGTTCATACCCTGAAGCAGCTGGTTCAGCACATTGCAGGGAGTATCCAGATTTTCAATGGTGCTGTCCGGGATGTTCAACACCTCGCAGCCAATGGTTCCTGCGGGCATGGTACTCCCCTCATAGGTCACGGTGTCCTGCCAGAAATCCAACGACAAAACCGCATGGTTGATAATCTGATCCATCTTCTCCCTCCTGTCATGTTTTTCTATTTTTATAATAGCACACAACAAAAATCTTGTCATGTTTTTTGAAAACGGCTTGTCATGTTATTAGCCTGTTTTTTTCGATTTTCCCCATAACCTATACAGAGGGGGGAGAAAACTGCCCCATCAAAAAGGAAATGGAGGGAATCTGTATGAATTTGTTTGAAGTGGTGAAAGCCAGTATCAACACACAGGAAGCAGCGCAGA
>NZ_JBQKJT010000062.1:0-729 GCF_052117125.1 Candidatus Avoscillospira sp. LCP25S3_F1
GGAACCGCTGATTTAATGCAATGACACAAAAGAAATGGTATTATAATGGCATAAGAAAAAAGGCGGTGTGCAGAAATGAAGCAGCAAAGTTTCAGTGATTACGAATACAGCCAGCGGAAGAAAAAGACCCGGCGTGAGGAATTTCTGGAAATCATGGACGAAATCATCCCGTGGGACGAGTGGGTGTCGCTAATTGTTCCCTACTATCCATCGGGAAAGCACGGCCGTCCACCCATTGAGATCGAGATTATGCTGCGGATGTACCTGCTGCAGTGCTGGTTTACCCTGTCAGATGAAGGGGTGGAGGACGCCATCTACGACAGCTATGCCATGCGAAAATTCATGGGGATTAACTTTTTGGAAATGGACGTGCCGGATGCCACAACGCTGCTGAAGTTCCGCCATCTGCTGGAGGAGCATGGACTGGGGAAGCTGTTCTTTGACGCGATTAACCGCTGCCTGGAGCGCGCCGGGCGGATGATGCGTGGCGGAAGCATCGTAGACGCCACGCTCATCAGCGCTCCCAGCTCTACAAAGAACGCGAAAAAAGAGCGTGACCCGGAGATGCACCAGACAAAGAAGGGTAACCAGTGGCACTTCGGCATGAAATGCCATACGGGCGTAGATGCAGGCAGCGGATTTGTCCACACGGTGGAGGTGACGGCAGCCAATGTCCATGATATCACCGTGGCAGCAAAGCTGCTGCGAGAGGACGACGAGGTGGTCTAT
>NZ_JBQKJT010000063.1:0-669 GCF_052117125.1 Candidatus Avoscillospira sp. LCP25S3_F1
TAGTTTGAAACAAATGGTCATTGGGGTAATCTACCAGGAAGCTGAACGTTCAGGGCAGCCAATCTTCTGCATTGTGGATGATACGATTGCATCCAGGACAAAGCCTTCGTCACAGGCTTTACACCCTATTGAAAATGCATACTTCCATCAGTCTCACTTGAAGAAGAAACAGGATTATGGACATCAGGCAATTGCTGTTTTGCTCTCCTGCAATGGGATTACACTCAACTACACAGTGCTTTTGTATGATAAATCCATGTCTAAAATCCAAATGGTATGCAATCTTGCACAAGAGTTACCAATAGCACCTGTACATTCTTACTTTCTATGTGATAGCTGGTATACTGCTGGAAAAGTGATGGATTCATTCATAAAAAGAGGATTTTATACCATAGGAGCACTGAAAACCAACCGTATTCTCTATCCTGCTGGCATTCGCCAGAAGCTCAGCCAGTTTGCACTTTTCCTTCATAAGACAGATGCTGCTGTCCGCCTCGTCACAGTGGGCAATCGCCAGTATTATGTCTATCGCTATGAGGGTAAGCTGAATGGTCTGGAGAATGCAGTGGTTCTGATGACCTATCCAAAGGATGCCTTTCACAAACCACAGGCATTGCGAGCATTTCTATGCGCAGATACTTCTTTGAGCACGGTGGAAATCCTGACCTA
>NZ_JBQKJT010000064.1:0-653 GCF_052117125.1 Candidatus Avoscillospira sp. LCP25S3_F1
CAGCGCCTGCTCGATCAGGCCCAGGACGAAGTCCCGCTGGGTGAGCTTTACGCCGGTCCGAGCCGTTTCTCTGGCCAGGTGGGTCTTGATGCGCTGGAAGAGTTCCTCGGGGATCTGGAATGCCATCGTTCTGCTGCCTGTCATGTTGATTCCTCCATTCTCATCTTTCATCTTGTAGTATTCAGTGAGCAGTGATGCGATGTACTGGCTGGTGGTCATCTCCAGGCGGTCTTTTTCTTTTGTTACCCGGTTGTGCAGGGCGATGTCGATTTGAGCGCATAGGTTTTTCGTGTTTGCCATGGCCTGCTCTCCTTTCCTCGTTTTGCAAAGCAAGTATATCCAAAGCCATGGCAGAAAGCTATTACCAAGACCACCAAGGAACCAGAGACAAAGCAAGCGATACCACCAACTGAAACAGCTACGTAATAAAAAGAGAGAAGCCCCCGCTGGCAGTTCGATTTGAACTACCAGCGGGGGCTTCTCTCGCTGTTTTCTGTTTGCTCAGAGGTTCGAATCACACCACATCACGAAAATGGCCTTTTGCATCTGTAAGCGTAAAATAGAGGAGGACACCTCAGGAAAGAGCAAGACTGCCATTTTTCACAAATGGCAGCCTTTATCTGCATATAGACTGGGCCGTTTCCTCCCATGGG
>NZ_JBQKJT010000065.1:0-640 GCF_052117125.1 Candidatus Avoscillospira sp. LCP25S3_F1
AGCTCTCCTCTTAACCTTCCGGCACCGGGCAGGCGTCAGCCCCTATACGTCATCTTTCGATTTAGCAGAGACCTGTGTTTTTGGTAAACAGTCGCTTGGGCCTATTCACTGCGGCCCTCTTCCGAGGGCGCCCCTTCTCCCGAAGTTACGGGGCCATTTTGCCGAGTTCCTTAACAACCCTTCTCCCGTTGGCCTTAGGATTCTCTCCTCATCTACCTGTGTCGGTTTGCGGTACGGGCACCTTAGCATACCACGCAGCTTTTCTCGCCACAGAGCATCGCCCACTTCCCTACTTATTTTCGGTCCCTTTCGCCCGGGGCAACCAACGCCCGGGACAGGCTATCTCTATGTGTCACTACGCTTAAGGTTCGGTGGCTACGGAATTTCAACCGTATGTGCATCGACTACGCCTTTCGGCCTCGCCTTAGCTCCCGGCTTACCCTGGGCGGACGAACCTTCCCCAGGAAACCTTAGATTTTCGGCCATTATGATTCCCACATAATTCTCGCTACTCATTCCGGCATTCTCACTCGTATACAGTCCACACGTGCTCTCGCTCGTACTTCACCCCGTATACGACGCTCCCCTACCCCTGTACTTGCGTACAAGCCCAAGCTTCGGTTACATGCTTAGCCCCGTT
>NZ_JBQKJT010000066.1:0-620 GCF_052117125.1 Candidatus Avoscillospira sp. LCP25S3_F1
CTACGGTCGGGATATGGCTGTTACTATCCGGAGCGCTGCTCAGAATTCTGTTGGGTCCTGTATGCCTGCCAAATCCCTGGAATTGCAACATACCATCCGGCTTATCCGTGAATTGGATGCTGAGATCGCTGAAATCGAGACTGAAATTGAGACAATAATGGACAATATACAGTCTCCTATTACAACTATCCCTGGCATGGGCTTCCGTATGGCTGCCATGATCCTTGCAGAAGTTGGCGACTTCTCTCGGTTTGAGTCGCCGGACAAATTATTGGCCTACGCCGGAATGTCACCTTCTACTTACCAGTCCGGGCAACTCAGGAATTGCTATCCCCACATGGAGAAGCGTGGCTCTCGATACTTACGCTACGCTCTTTACAACGCAGCCAAGTATGTCTGTCACTGGGACCCAACCTTTGCTGCTTACCTTGCTAAGAAAAGAGATGAAGGCAAACACTACAATGTCGCACTTTCTCATGCCACCAAAAAGTTAGTTCGTCTGCTGTTTGCCCTGGAAAGATCCAGACAGCCTTATTGCAGCTTGGCGGCCTAATTCCATCTTGTTAGCCTACGCCGGGGTCCCTACGGACCTCTGCTTTGCTATACCTTTCTTGAACTAT
>NZ_JBQKJT010000067.1:0-590 GCF_052117125.1 Candidatus Avoscillospira sp. LCP25S3_F1
TATGATTCGCTTCATGCGTTCCGCACAGAAATGAACCGGCTGGCCTCTCTGCTGCCAGAATATGAGCTGGTGATGGGGATGGAAGGTGTCGGAAAAATCACAGGACCGCAGTTGATGGCTGAGGTTGGTGATGTCCGCCGTTTTTCGCACAAAGGTGCTCTGGTTGCATACGCTGGTGTGGACGCACCACCGTATCAATCCGGTACATTCGATGCAAAGAATCGTCATGTTTCAAAGCGCGGTTCACCTCACTTGCGTAAGGTGCTGTTTGAGATCGCCTCCATGATTCTTGTTCACGGAAACCCTGACAATTCTGTATTCTGCTTCATGGATAAGAAACGAGCGGAGGGAAAGCATTTCTATGTCTATACTGTGGCCGGAGCTGCAAAGTTCCTGCGGATTTATTATGCAAGAGTAAAAGAATATCTGAACACTCAAGAAATCGCTTGACTCTGCTGTAAATACGAAACCTCAAAGTCATAAAACCCTCAGGTCTGCAATTTTTACTTTGTTGCAGGTCTGTTTTGTTATGCTCATTTTCAGATATCCGATTTTTCATTTTGGGGCTTGACACCTATTAGCAGGTTTGC
>NZ_JBQKJT010000068.1:0-549 GCF_052117125.1 Candidatus Avoscillospira sp. LCP25S3_F1
GTTGTTGAAAAGGCGAAACGGCGGCAGCCGGATTTCCCCGGCTACCGCCCTGAATAAATTTTGCTCTATTCGCACCTTAAATGGTGTTTACACGGAATTTGGGATTGACCCGGGATTCGCTTTTTATGGGCTCAAGGAACTTGTGCTTGACGGTGGTTTTCTTCCAAGATGCAATTCTGTCTAACCATATGTAAAACCTCCTGCGTGGTGCTTCTATTCTACACCACGCAGGAGGCTTATACAAAATTTGGAATAGTTTCCCACCATGCTGAACATTACGCTGGAAAAAGAGCATGTACGCTTTTTGCCCACACACATAGACCACCAACATATCTGGTGGTGATTTTATAACAAAGAGCGGGCCTATGTCATCCTCATTATTTCTTCAGTTTCTAGCCAATATAGGCCAAAATGAAAAAATGCTTATGAGGCAACATCTTTAAGGCAGCACCGCACAATTGCTGAGGCAAGCGCTGTCGAATCACCCATCAGGCAGGAAACCATAGGCTTCCCGGCGCATTTCTTCGCGAGAGCGCACAACTTCAAGCC
>NZ_JBQKJT010000069.1:0-546 GCF_052117125.1 Candidatus Avoscillospira sp. LCP25S3_F1
GATGGCCGGAAAGAGGTCCTGGGAATGTGGGTTGGCGAAAATGAGAGTGCCAAGTTCTGGGCAACTGTACTTAACAGCCTAAAAAACCGTGGTGTAGAGGATATTTTCATTACCTGTACAGACAATTTGACGGGATTTGATGCGGCTATCCACGCTACCTTCCCACAGACTGAGATTCAGAACTGCATTATCCACCAGCTGCGCAATTCCAGCAAGTATGTGTCCTACAAGGACCTGAAACCCCTTATGGCCGATCTGAAGGCAGTCTATGCCGCCGTGGATGAGCAGGCAGCCCTGGATGCTTTGGACACCTTTGGGGAGCGCTGGGACAAGAAATACCCGAAAATCTCCCAGTCCTGGCGGTCCAATTGGGCCAATCTCAGCACCTATTTCAAGTACCCCCAGGAGGTTCGCAGACTGATCTACACCACCAACGCCATCGAAGGTTTCAACCGCCAGCTGCGCAAGGTGACCAAGGCCAAGTCCGTCTTTCCCACCGATGACAGCCTGCTGAAAATGCTGTATCTGGCCATGATGGACATTACA
>NZ_JBQKJT010000070.1:0-546 GCF_052117125.1 Candidatus Avoscillospira sp. LCP25S3_F1
GATGGCCGGAAAGAGGTCCTGGGAATGTGGGTTGGCGAAAATGAGAGTGCCAAGTTCTGGGCAACTGTACTTAACAGCCTAAAAAACCGTGGTGTAGAGGATATTTTCATTGCCTGTACAGACAATTTGACGGGATTTGATGCGGCCATCCACGCTACCTTCCCACAGACTGAGATTCAGAACTGCATTATCCACCAGCTGCGCAATTCCCGCAAGTATGTGTCCTACAAGGACCTGAAGGCGCTTATGGCCGACTTGAAGGCAGTCTATGCCGCTGTAGACGAGCAGGCAGCCCTGGATGCTCTGGACACCTTTGGGGAGCGCTGGGATAAGAAATACCCGAAAATCTCTCAGTCCTGGCGGGCCAACTGGGCCAATCTCAGCACCTATTTCAAGTACCCCCAGGAGGTTCGCAGACTGATCTACACCACCAATGCCATCGAAGGTTTCAACCGCCAGCTGCGCAAGGTGACCAAGGCCAAGTCCGTCTTTCCCACCGATGACAGCCTGCTGAAAATGCTGTATCTGGCCATGATGGACATTACA
>NZ_JBQKJT010000071.1:0-542 GCF_052117125.1 Candidatus Avoscillospira sp. LCP25S3_F1
CAAGGACACAGACAACAGCCGTAACGGCCACAGCAGCAAGAGGCTGCGTACCAGCTTTGGCGAAGTGGATGTGTCGATTCCCCGGGACCGGAAGGGGGAATTTGAGCCTCAGGTGCTGAAAAAGAACCAGACTAGTATCAGCCAGGACATTGAGGAGAAAATCCTGTCCATGTACGCTAAGGGTATGACCACTGGCGACATTGAGGCCCATATCCAGGACATTTACGGTATTTCCGTCTCAGACAGCACGGTCAGCCGGATCACGGACAAGATCTTGCCCATCGCCAAAGAGTGGCAGCAGCGGCCCCTGGAGTCCATCTATGCCGTGGTATTCCTGGATGCCATCCACTATCATGTTCGCAGCGAAGGGCAGATCGTGAAGAAAGCAGTGTACATTGCCATTGGCGTCAATCTGGATGGTCGGAAAGACGTCCTGGGCATGTGGGTTGGGGAAAATGAGAGTGCCAAGTTCTGGACAACGGTGCTCAATGGCCTGAAAAACCGGGGTGTAGAGGATATTTTCATTGCCTGTACAGACAATT
>NZ_JBQKJT010000072.1:0-518 GCF_052117125.1 Candidatus Avoscillospira sp. LCP25S3_F1
CACGAGTGGTGGAAGTATGTGTATGATGAACACTATGACTGTGTGATTTGTCCGGAATACCAGGTGTTGTCCTACCGTACCACCAACCGGGATGGATACCGGGAGTACCAAAGCGACCCAAAGATCTGTGCAAGCTGTCCTACCCGCCATCTGTGCACCCACTCCAAAGACTGTGTCAAAACGGTACAGCGGCATATCTGGAAAGACTACGAGGACTTAGCGGATGACGCCCGCTATACGCCAAAATACCAGTGGCTTTACAAACGGCGGAAGGAAACCATTGAACGGGTCTTTGCCGATGCTAAGGAAAAACACGCCATGCGTTATACCCAGTACAGAGGCTTGGCCCAGGTGTCCAACTGGGTGAAGCTTAAATTTGCTGCCATGAATCTGAAAAAACTGGCCTGTTGGTTGTGGAAGGAGAAGCTTGCTCCATTTACCCTTATCCTTCTTTGGCCTCTATACGCCAGAGACCCGGCTTATGCTTGACGCATATGCCGGGTTTCTCGACAGACTGA
>NZ_JBQKJT010000073.1:0-499 GCF_052117125.1 Candidatus Avoscillospira sp. LCP25S3_F1
AAAGTTTGAAAAAACTTTGAAAAAAGTTCTTGACAAACGTAAAAAGTTGTGATAAAATGAATCTCACGAACGACCGCTCAGCGGTGTGTGTACCTTGTAAATTAAACAACGTGAAAACATGACGAAGCACCTTGGACAATTGATTTTGCCAGTTTCGAAAAACTGGCGGATAAATTTTGTTCAAAGTACAAGATTTAGCCAACGAAATTTCTTGAGTAATTGCTAGAGCGAATACTTGATGGAATGATTGATTGAATCGGCTTGAAAGAGTCGTTTTAATACCATTTTATTGAGAGTTTGATCCTGGCTCAGGACGAACGCTGGCGGCGTGCCTAACACATGCAAGTCGAACGAGAATCTAATGACGGAGTTTTCGGACAACTGATTTAGAGGACAGTGGCGGACGGGTGAGTAACGCGTGAGCAACCTGCCTTTCAGTGGGGGACAACAGAGGGAAACTTCTGCTAATACCGCATAATGTGCCGGGGAGGCATCTCCT
>NZ_JBQKJT010000074.1:0-441 GCF_052117125.1 Candidatus Avoscillospira sp. LCP25S3_F1
TGAGCCCTTCCCGGAAAAACGGACACGAAAAACGCAGAAAAACGGAATGAATCATAGTTATTCTCGTGGATGCTCGTTCATGCAGCCTGAGCCGCCAGAAGGTTTTTCTCAAACTGTACGGGAGACACCCAGCCCAAGGCAGAATGTGGCCGGACGGAGTTATAGAAAGCCTCCAGATATGCAAATATATCGGCTTGCGCACTGGCCCGCGTTGGGTACTGCTTCAGGTGAATCAGCTCACACTTGAGGCAGCTGAAGAAATTTTCTGCGACAGCGTTATCGTATGGATCACCCTTACGGGACATGCTCTGCTGGATTCCGTAGGTCACCAACCGTTCCCGAAAGGCCCTGGCAGCGTACTGGACGCCCCGGTCACTGTGAAAAATCAGGCCTGTTGACGGCTTGCAGCGACGCACTGCCATGTCCAGGGCTGCCAGTGTC
>NZ_JBQKJT010000075.1:0-439 GCF_052117125.1 Candidatus Avoscillospira sp. LCP25S3_F1
TTTCCCGTGCAGTCGCCCGCAAAGTATTTTCGGCGCAAACGAGCTTAACTTCTGTGTTCGGAATGGGAACAGGTGGACCCTCGCTGCAATCAACACCAACTATATATCTGTCGCAGCTAACGCTGTAACATTTTTAATGGCTCCCCCTGTTGGGCTCGAACCAACGACCCCATGATTAACAGTCATGTGCTCTACCGACTGAGCTAAGGAGGAATATCTTGGTGACCCGTACCGGATTCGAACCGATGTTAACGGCGTGAGAGGCCGCTGTCTTAACCACTTGACCAACGGGCCAGTCTATCATCAACACTATATGCGGTGCTAATCTCTGGTGCACCTTCAGGGACTCGAACCCGGGACCCACTGATTAAGAGTCAGTTGCTCTACCAACTGAGCTAAAGGTGCATTTCCCTTTTTACGGGCTTTTTCAGATACACCC
>NZ_JBQKJT010000076.1:0-436 GCF_052117125.1 Candidatus Avoscillospira sp. LCP25S3_F1
AATGAAAATATCCTCTACACCACGGTTTTTTAGGCTGTTAAGTACAGTTGCCCAGAACTTGGCACTCTCATTTTCGCCAACCCACATTCCCAGGACCTCTTTCCGGCCATCCAGATTGACACCAATGGCAATGTATACTGCTTTCTTCACAATCTGCCCTTCGCTGCGGACATGATAGTGGATGGCATCCAGAAATACCACGGCGTAGATGGGCTCCAAAGGCCGCTGCTGCCACTCTTTGGCGATGGGCAAGATCTTGTCCGTGATCCGGCTGACTGTGCTGTCTGAGACAGAAATGCCGTAAATGTCCTGGATATGGGCCTCAATATCGCCAGTTGTCATACCCTTGGCGTACATGGACAGGATTTTCGCCTCAATGTCCTGACTGATGCTGGTCTGGTTCTTTTTCAGCACCTGGGGCTCAAATTCCCCCTTC
>NZ_JBQKJT010000077.1:0-427 GCF_052117125.1 Candidatus Avoscillospira sp. LCP25S3_F1
TTCCTCATAAATCGTTCTCTTCAATTTGCTTTCATCCGGCAACGGGCCATCCACAGTATAAAAGTGGTCATTGATACAGCGCATTGGATGCCGGGACAGGAAATCCAGGCAGTATTCCGGCTCGACGATTTTCCCCTTATCATCGATCCAAACAGGGTTGTTCATGGTATCGCTCCTCTCTAAGGCGGGCCTGTAATTTGCGGATGTATCCGTCTGCCGTTAGATTACTCACGGTTTCGCCTCGTTCATAGGAATCGCCTTGCAGCAGGATGTCCAGCTGATACTCTGCCCATGGCAGACGGTGGCAGGCTTCCATAAACCGCTCGTCCAGCACATCTTCCGGCGTTTGTGGTGCATACCGTTTTTCCCAATCCAGGAGCAACCGCCGATACTCGTTCAAAACAGAAAAGCACAGCTGCTCGTTTTC
>NZ_JBQKJT010000078.1:0-420 GCF_052117125.1 Candidatus Avoscillospira sp. LCP25S3_F1
TGTATTCGTAATCACTGAAACTTTGCTGCTTCATTTCTGCACACCGCCTTTTTTCTTATGCCATTATAATACCATTTCTTTTGTGTCATTGCATTAAATCAGCGGTTCCCTAATTTGCTCATATAATGGGCCGACTTTTATTGCCATCCCTGCTCCCAATGAACTTATCTCAAAGAATGGAATGTTGTTTTGTTTAAGTACATCAGCCAAAACCCCGCTCCATAGCTTTTCTTTGATTACAAGAAAACATGGATCATTGGGCAATGGTTCCCGGCCATCTTTGCTTCCGCAATATGGACATAACTCCCCTAGTTTGAAACAAATGGTCATTGGGGTAATCTACCAGGAAGCTGAACGTTCAGGGCAGCCAATCTTCTGCATTGTGGATGATACGATTGCATCCAGGACAAAGCCTTCGTC
>NZ_JBQKJT010000079.1:0-412 GCF_052117125.1 Candidatus Avoscillospira sp. LCP25S3_F1
ATAGAGCCAGCCCTCACCGGTGGGAATGTAGGTAATATCGCCCACCCAGGCTTGATTTGGGCGTTCAAAGAAGAAGTTTCGTTTGAGGAGATTCGATGCAACGGGATGGCTATGCTGGGAGTTGGTTGTGACTTTATAGGCCCGACGTCTGGCCGAACAGATGCCGGCAAGGCGCATCTGACGGTGTACCCGCTTGCGAGAGCAGCCGAAATCCGGTTTAAGCAGATGATAGAGGCTGTCCAATCCCAGGGCAGGATATTTTTGGTGTAGTTCCACCAGTTTCCGTTTCAGTGCTTGATTGCGCTGCTCACGGATACAGGGCTTGTGATGCAGCCAATCATAGTAGCCGCTGCGCGAGATCTCCAGGGTCCGGCATGCCTGTTCCACAGTGGCTCCCTGGCGGTGCAGCGCC
>NZ_JBQKJT010000080.1:0-409 GCF_052117125.1 Candidatus Avoscillospira sp. LCP25S3_F1
GGATCAGACATTCCCCGGTGCCAATAAGTTATTTCTGAATGAAGGCAGGAACTCAAAGGGCCATGTCAAATGGGTGGATTTTGTGATCCGCTTTTGGCATAAAGAATGCGTAGCAGCTTTATCCCTACATACTTTTGCAGACACCTTCCAAAAATGGTGCAAAAGAACCGGTTACAGATTCAGTACTTCCGATGCCGAACGAATCCATACCGCAGCCAGGAACGCCGTTGCCACGCTTCCCAAAAATGATAGTACAAAACTGCTGATAACGCAAGCGGCAATCAGCCTGAATACCGTGTATGATTCGCTTCATGCGTTCCGCACAGAAATGAACCGGCTGGCCTCTCTGCTGCCAGAATATGAGCTGGTGATGGGGATGGAAGGTGTCGGAAAAATCACAGGACCGCAG
>NZ_JBQKJT010000081.1:0-384 GCF_052117125.1 Candidatus Avoscillospira sp. LCP25S3_F1
GACGAAGGCTTTGTCCTGGATGCAATCGTATCATCCACAATGCAGAAGATTGGCTGCCCTGAACGTTCAGCTTCCTGGTAGATTACCCCAATGACCATTTGTTTCAAACTATCCTGTATCACCTCATCCTTCCATTTTCCATGGTTCAAAAAGTGACCTATTGTTGTGCGATGGTGATTACTGCATAAGGCGAAATCAACTGTCTTACCTCGGTAGCCACGAGAAAACATAGCAATCAGGATGGACATGATATGACCTATTGCAATGTGTGATAGTATCTGACACAATTTTAATTCCATCAAGCAATTGAAAATAGTCTTTGAATGGTGTATACTTCTCCACATAAGGCATCCCCCTTTGTTTGGAGTTTGTTTCTCATCAAAA
>NZ_JBQKJT010000082.1:0-377 GCF_052117125.1 Candidatus Avoscillospira sp. LCP25S3_F1
CTTCTTCGAGGTGTTGTCTCTATGCTTCTTCGTCGGGGTCGGTGGCTCGTCATCATCGTCAAAGGGTTGCTTTCCATGGGCCTCTCGGTCTGCGTTTACCTCTTCCATCAGTTCCTTGGCATAGTGCCTGGATGCTGCCGGAATCTGCACCTTCACCTGCTTTTTGGTATTGGCATTTGCTTTGATGTGTGTTCCGTCTATAAATACCGCCTTGGGGGAAAGATAACCTGCCTCCGCTACCTCTTCCAAAATCCAATGGAATACCCGGTCTACTGTCTCCTCGGTAAAGCGGTGCCGGAAATTATAGCTCACCGTGGAAAAGTGGGGAGTTTCCTCCTGCAAGGTGTACCCCAAAAACCAGCGGTAGGCCATATTTA
>NZ_JBQKJT010000083.1:0-374 GCF_052117125.1 Candidatus Avoscillospira sp. LCP25S3_F1
GCAATTACTCAAGAAATTTCGTTGGCTAAATCTTGTACTTTGAACAAAATTTATCCGCCAGTTTTACGAAACTGGCAAAATCAATTGTCCAAGGTGCTTCGTCATGTTTTCACGTTGTTTAATTTACAAGGTACACACACCGCTGAGCGGTCATTCATGAGATTCATTTTATCACAACTTTTTGCGTTTGTCAAGAACTTTTTTCAAAGTTTTTTCAAACTTTCAAGCCGTTTTCCAGTGAACTTCTCACTTTTTGTCGTTCTCGCCGTCCGGCGGAACTCGTTTATCTTACCACAGAGGAACTCGTTTGTCAAGAACTTTTTTCAAAGTTTTTTCGGAGTTCTTACTGGCCGCTTTCATCGGAACCGCTGTCC
>NZ_JBQKJT010000084.1:0-357 GCF_052117125.1 Candidatus Avoscillospira sp. LCP25S3_F1
GGGTCCCGGGTTCGAGTCCCTGAAGGTGCACCATGGCCCGTTGGTCAAGTGGTTAAGACAGCGGCCTCTCACGCCGTTAACATCGGTTCGAATCCGGTACGGGTCACCAAAAAAGTTCTTGACAAGAGCAGACAATGATGATATAATCATTGAGCAAAATTAAATAGCTTACTGTTGAAAAGAATGGTAAGGAGAAGAAAAACATTGAAAGTTTCTTTTGCTTACTTTTCTTTTCAAAGAAAAGTAAGTTGGTGTTGATTGCAGCGAGGGTCCACCTGTTCCCATTCCGAACACAGAAGTTAAGCTCGTTTGCGCCGAAAATACTTTGCGGGCGACTGCACGGGAAAATAGGTAATG
>NZ_JBQKJT010000085.1:0-352 GCF_052117125.1 Candidatus Avoscillospira sp. LCP25S3_F1
TCTCGACGGGCATTTTCTTCTGGGGTGCGATTCTTTCTGGCCATATGTAAAACCTCCAATGTGGTGCTTCTATTCTACACCACTCAGGAGGTTTACACAAAACTTAGGATATGCGTGGCATCCAGCCAGTAACGCGGTCAATCTGGTGGAATATGCCAAAACTATCCCGCATTGCATGGTAACCAATCTGGCAGACCAAATAAAATAGGAGGAGGACAGACGAAAACCGTCTGTCCTCCTCCTCAGTCTGTCGAGAAACCCGGCATATGCGTCAAGCATAAGCCGGGTCTCTGGCGTATAGAGGCCAAAGAAGGATAAGGGTAAATGGAGCAAGCTTCTCCTTCCACAACCA
>NZ_JBQKJT010000086.1:0-334 GCF_052117125.1 Candidatus Avoscillospira sp. LCP25S3_F1
CCGTTCCCGAAAGGCCCTGGCAGCGTACTGGACGCCCCGGTCACTGTGAAAAATCAGGCCTGTTGACGGCTTGCAGCGACGCACTGCCATGTCCAGGGCTGCCAGTGTCAGGGATGTATCGATACGGCTGGAAAAGGCATAACCTACAATTTTGCGGGTACAAAGGTCCTTTACAATGGCAAGATAGAGCCAGCCTTCACCGGTGGGAATGTAGGTAATATCACCCACCCAGGCTTGATTTGGGCGTTCAAAGAAGAAGTTTCGTTTGAGGAGATTCGATGCAACGGGATGGCTGTGCTGGGAGTTGGTTGTGACTTTATAGGCCCGATGTCTG
>NZ_JBQKJT010000087.1:0-316 GCF_052117125.1 Candidatus Avoscillospira sp. LCP25S3_F1
GCACCAGAAATCCTCTGTGCGCTGTAAAGTAGAGCATCCGTACCGCATCGTAAAAAATATCTTTGGTTTCCGGAAAACAGTCTATCGAGGGCTGAGCAAAAACCTCAACCGTCTGTATGTGCTGTTTGCCAGCGCAAATCTATATATGCTGGTTAGAGCTGGTGGCACGTTGCCGTCAGCATAGCCTTTTTGCGCCCTTTTGCAGCAAAATGGCGCAAAAACAGCAAAATATGACTGAATTTTGAGCATATCTTGCATGATTTGACACGATTGCTGCCCTTTATAAGCTGTAATGCTTCATTTAATCAGCGGCTCC
>NZ_JBQKJT010000088.1:0-305 GCF_052117125.1 Candidatus Avoscillospira sp. LCP25S3_F1
CGGCTTGAAGTTGTGCGCTCTCGCGAAGAAATGCGCCGGGAAGCCTATGGTTTCCTGCCTGATGGGTGATTCGACAGCGCTTGCCTCAGCAATTGTGCGGTGCTGCCTTAATATTAAGTGTAGATTATCACGAATATATCAGCTAGTTTTTACTATTATAAGCAAGAAAATTTTTCTTTTGCAAAATTATAGTCGGGGCAATCCCAAATTCTGTGTAAACTCCGTTCAGGGTGGGAATAGAGCAAAATTTATTCAGGGCGGCAGCAGGTTCATTTGGCTGCCGCCTTTTCAACAACATAACGCCG